>NZ_CAMUDP010000003.1:0-125315 GCF_947087635.1 Anaerococcus tetradius | reverse complement strand
TCCATACCTTTACCGATAAGAACTGCATTATAGCTTTCCATATTCGCAAGCACCAGCAACTCATTTAGACTTGCATAGTCTCTCATATTACCCTTTAAGTCAAGATTTTCTTCACGCCACTATTTAGCTCTTTTATTAAATAAAGCAACATTTAGCATATCTGCTTCACTTGCATACTTATAGGATAGTTGTTCGTTGGTAAGATCCTTTAAGAGATACTCTTTGATTGCATCCGTATGGATTTTGTAGTTGATTTTTGAAATTTCTCTATTCAGATTCCATCCCAGTGACAATCTTGAATTTTCATCTGATTTAAGTCTCTTATAATCTTGAATAATGTAAAGCTTAAATTCTGGTGAAATCCATGAAGCAAATTCCATTGCTATATCACTATGAGCAAATGTGCCTCCATATCGTCCTGACTTAGAAACAATGCCTATCGCATTTGTCTTTTCAATCCATTTTTGTGGTGATAGTGTGAATGCATTACTACCTGCTTCATTTCTAAACCTATCGAATTCGATAGGTTTAAAATCAGGATTATGCATTGATTCCCATAAACCTAAAAATTGAATATTATCTTTGCTTCTCAACCAGTTATTAATAACTATAAATGGTTCATCACTTTTATATCTAGCAATATCCGTTAGACTTATATAGTCGTTTTTAAAGTCTTCAGTATAAATTTGAATAGCAAAACCTTTTGCTTCAATCGTCTCTTTTTTCGCCTTAGACATACGAGTTCCTCCTTTATGCTGGTGTACTGTTTACAACATTTATTATCGTAATAACTGCTCTAAACAGCACACCAACGATTCATTTTTTTGATTTTAAACTTTGGTAGAAGCTCTAAAACCCTTGTATCTACTTGACTATTTGCCTGTGTCATTATTATGACACGAAACCCAGTTGCAAAATCCCATACATAAGAATCTTTATCGACTCTAGCTAGTTTTACAAGTAAGTTTGCAACATAAGATGGTGTAAGGACAACATCATTTAACTTATCTTGTGTAAAACCTAACCATGAATACATTTCATTAAATAATTTGCCTGTAAAGTCTGTTGTTAAGCCAATTTTATAATAAATTCCTAGATCATCAACTATTTTACAAAATATTCTTTTTAGCTGACTTTCTCCATTTTTCGGTTTATTTATATTTTCAGATAATAATGTATTTTTTAATGTTCTAACAATGAGGTTTTGCTTTCTTTCTGGAAGATTTTTATTTTTAAGAAATGCTTCTATTTTCCTAACAATTATTTCCCCGTCAGTATTTCCATCTTCTGTAGATGATTCTAAATCTGACTTTTCTAGTGGTCTTACCTTGCCCGGAATCCCTAGTGTTGCCATAATAGATGCTGAAACCAAGTAAACTCTGTCATTTTCACTTAAACCTTTTTCTTCTTTATAGATGTCATTGTTAAGCTTAGTTAAAGATGTTTCGATTTCTTTCTCTCTTTTTTCTCTTAGCTTTTCTAATTCTTCATTTGAAAGTGAAAGTTCATTTACTTTTTTGATAAAGTGATTAAAGTTATCTTTTCTAAGAAAAGATAAATCTGTATATTTGTCAACCTCTTGACCAATACCCAAGTTGTCTTTAGAAACGTAGTAAACGCCTATAGAGTAATCAATTGATCCATCTTTTTTTCTATATCCTGTTACACCTATGATATTACATCAGTATAAGATGTATAATGTAAAATGGCATTTGCATAATGTACAGCTCCATTAACAGCATAGGAATTAATATTTTTATAATTTGGTGTATTTTTAGTAGTTGTATTATCTACATTTCCATCTTTATTTAGTTTAACTAATTTATCCTTATATCCCTTATATTCAATTAAAATAGGGTAATAGTTTAAGGCTTCATCTTGTAATAACAATTTAGCATCAGGTCTATTTCCACCAGTTCCACCACTTTTAGAAGCATATTCATTTAATGCCTTATCAATTTCCTCATTCAAGCTTTCTTGTTCTAATTTATAATCTAATCCATAATCTCTTAGCCATCCATTGACTAAATCTGCAATATTTGGTTCTATTGATTGTACTTTTGCCATTTATACCTCTCCAATTGTTATATGTTTGCTTTCTAATATTGTAACACACTTTCAATGTGATTACAGATAATGGTTTCTTATGTTATTAAAAACTATAATAATTTAAGGCTTTACATATATAGTTTTTGTAGTAACATTATTTATAATAACACTATATATAGTATTATTAACAACTTGTATACTATATGTAGTGATTTTATGGAGGTTGTATGATAGGTGATATTTTTAATAGCTTTGTAGCAAACAATAATTCTAATAAGAATGAGCTAAATATGATATTCGATAATTACCAAGGACTAAAAAAAATTAAAGTATGTTCAATTAATAAATTTACTGATAATTGTTCAAAAGAAATTATAAAAGCTCATTCCATTTCTAAGTCAAAAGTATTAAAAAATATTTCATCAGATATAAAGGGGAAGCAAATATTAGGTTATTTCAAAAAAACAAATCCTCTGAACTTAATTCCACTATTCCATAGGATTCGAGAAAAATATATTGATATTAATACTGCTCTAACCTTCACTGGGCTTTGTAAATTTCATGATAATATTCTTTTCGAAACCATAGATAATAATCCATTCGACTTTAACAATCCACAAATTTTTTTCGAATATACTTTAAGAAATTGCATCTACAGTTATTATAATAGATTATCTAATGAAAAAGGTATAGATGAATCTCTAAAGTTCTTAGATTCAAAACTATTTAATTTTTCAACAGTTGAAAATCCATATGCAAAAGCAATTGTTTCAGAAAAAAATATTATATTCAGGGATCTAGAAAAACTTTGCAATAATTTATACTCTAAAGATAATTATAATAATATTCTATATAAACTTATCCCATATCATGGAAACATAAACATAGCAGGTTGCCTTAATATTGTTGATAAAGGTGAGGCATTCTATATAACCATGCTTCCTGGAATTGAAAATAGTTATATAATTATATCAGCTATCAAAGGAAATAATATTTTACAAATAAATAGATTTTTCCAACTAATACGCTCAATGGATATTAGTAAATTTGAAATTTTATTGTCAGAAATATTATTACAAGCTACAAAGATAAACAGCTATGTTTTTAATTATAAAAAGTTTCAATCTTTACATATATCTGCTAAAAACAAAATATATGATTTGCTAGATTATGAAAATATGGATAAAATTTATGACAATAATATCAGATATGAAAAACTAGGTGAAGTTCCAAACTTTATACGATTAATGTTAGATACTTAGTAGAGATAAAAGTATAAATAAGCTGTATAAAATTTTTATATGGAAACTTTCTGATAAGATTAATAACTAATCTGGAGTAATATTTATTCTAGGGAAAATGCTAGAACAAAGTAGAAGAAAATTGTGGTAAAGAGTACCCAATGTGTGTAAGCTTTTTGAGAAACAACTTGAAATAAATATCAACATATTTCTAATAACCTAAGGAATAATAAACAACTTTATACAACAAATGACATGAAAAACTTCAATAGACAACTAAGAAAAGTTACTAAAATCAAGACCATATTCCCAAATAATTATTCTCTATAAAAGTTTGTATCTAGAGATGGTAGATGAATCAACCTATAGGATACGTTGCTGGGATAAAATTTTATCCCAATTATCAATATTTTTTTACGGAGCTTTTAATTAAGTTAAAAAATTATATTATAGAATGAGCTGTAAATTTTCATGAAATTTTGATAGTTTATTAAAGTTGTGTAAAATTAAGTAAAGCTCCATTCCTATGTGAATGGACATTCATTGATACATAAAAAATGTATCAACCCTTACCCATTTATCAGGATTTAGGTTGATACACAAAATTATTTACCGGCCCTATAGATTAATATTCGAATTTTCATTAGGATATATCCTAATGAAATTTTAAAGTCTTATAATTTCTTCGTTTAGATCTTATAAGCAATTCGTTCTTTTAAGTCTAATATTAATTAAAAGCTTAACTAATTATGTTAAATCATCTTCATATAATATGTATTTTTTAGAACTGTCGTATCGTATTTTCAAAATTAAACGCCACGAACCGACCTTACCCTGGTGTCAATTGCAAGTATCATTTCTAAAGAATAATAGGAAACTTTATTTTCTTGAGTTTTTCCTGAATTGCACCATGTTGAGTGGTTGTCAACTTATAGTTTACAACCACTTTTTCGTCTAATTCTAAACCTTCAAAAATATTTTTATGTGCTTGCTAATATTTTACTTTATTGTTTGAAATGATCTTCCACATTCCTTTTGAACTGTCAACTTTAAGTTTATAGTTGAATTTTCTATCTAACAGTTTCAAGTATGATTTTTGCCTTACCTTCGTTGCTATTGTAAATAATTATTTCATCATACCAAAAAAACCGCAAGTTTTATCTTACGGTCTTATTATGTTTGTATTTAGTTTTGTAGCCTAGTTAGAAGTCTTTCTAGAGAAGGAGTTGTGTTTGTAGAATCTTTTCTTCATGATTTCTGCTACTAGGGCGTAGACTAGGGATATGGAAAGCATGGAGATTAGAACCTTGATAGGTAGGGCGATTAAGCCTAGGTAGGTGTTTAGTGGGCTGTATATTATTGCAAGTAGGGATATGCTTACAGCTAGTATGGATAGGATTAGTTTTTTGCTAGCCTTACTTTTTATTACTGGTCTTGCAGTTCTTACTATTAGCATTACAACCATAGCTGAGATTACTGATTCTAACATCCAAGCAGTTTGGAAGAGTTTTTCATCCGCCCTAAAAATAATCATCATGACGAAGAATGTTACATAGTCAAATACGGAAGATGTTATTCCGAATACTATCATGAATTTTTTGATGAATTTCATGTCCCATTTTACTGGACTTTTTAGCCAAGCTCCGTCTACAGAGTCTGATGCGATTTGCAAGGAAGGGAAGTCAGTAAGTAGGTTGGTTAGTAGGATTTGTTTTGGTAAGAGGGGCAAGAATTTTAGAAATAGACTTGCCCCCGCCATTGAAAACATGTTTCCAAAGTTTGCACTAGTCGCAACGAATATATATTTCAAGGTGTTAATAAAGGTTCTTCTGCCTTCTATTATTCCTGATAATAAGACCTTGAGGCTATTTTGTAAGAGGACAATTGCGGCAGCATCTTTTGCAGTGTCAGCTGCCGTATCGACTGAAATTCCTACATCAGCTTGTTTTATGGCGGCTGCGTCATTTATGCCATCTCCCATATAGCCCACTATCTCGCCTGCTTCTTTGTAGGCTCTGATTATTTTTTCCTTCTGGTTTGGACTTATTTCGGCGAAAATATCAATGTCTAGAACTTTTTTGTTTAGTTGGCTTAGTGAATATGAACTTAAATCTTCACCAAGCAAGATTTTGTCAGGGTCAAGTCCTATTTCCCTTCCAATGTGTTTGGCTATTTCTTGGTTGTCGCCAGTTATCATTTTTAGACAGACTCCTAGCTTATCCATTTTTTCGATTACATCTTTGACATCTTCCTTTAATGGATCCATAAATAGCAGGAAGCCCTTAAATATCATGCCACTTGCCTTCTCTTTTTCAAAGTCGGTATCATCGTTTAATTCCTTGTAGGAAAGGGCGAGGACTCTGTAGGCCCTGCTTGAAAACTTGTTAAATAAATCAAATATTTGCCCTCTTATTTCATCAATATTTCCAAGCGAACCATCTTCCTTTTCGTAAGAATCACATATATCGACAACGCTCGCAAAGGCGCCTTTTGTAAGCATAAGATTTTTATTTGCTAAGTCAGAGCCAGTCTTCACTATTACACTTAAAAGTTTATTTTCAAAAGAATAGGGAATTTCATAAAGTTTCTTGTAGGAAGAAAAGTCTTCCTTCTTTAAACTTAGGATTGCTTCATCAATAGGATTTGCGTAGCCTTCTTGAAAATATGAATTTATGGCAGCAAATTTATACAAGCTATCAGATTTTTCTCCCCTAAAATCTAAACAATAATCAAGCTTGACCTTTCCCTGGGTGATTGTCCCTGTCTTATCTGAACACATGATTGTCATAGAACCGAAGTTTTCTATAGCATTTAATTTCTTTACTATTACCCCTTCCTGAGACATTCTCTTAGCCCCTTGGGATAAATTCACACTTATTATAGCTGGCAACATTTGTGGAGTTAAGCCAACAGATAAAGCCAAGGCAAAAATAAATGAATCCAAAAAGGATTTATTTAGGATAATATTAAATATAAATATCAAGCCGATTAAAATACTTGTAACTCGTAAAATTAGGTTGCCAAAATCCTTGATTCCCTTTTCGAAATCTGTATCAGAATCCTTTTGGCTAAGTGATGAAGTTATCTTGCCAAACTCAGAATCCTTTGCCAAATTAACTATAAGAGCCTTAGCTGAGCCACTAATAACATAAGTCCCCATCCAAAGAGAATTTTTCCTTTGAGAAAGAGCAGTCTTTGCAGGAATTTTTCCGACTAGCTTTTCAACAGGGAAGGTCTCCCCAGTTAGGCTTGACTCATCGGTCGTAAGAGCATTAGCCTCTAGAATAAGGCAATCAGCAGGTATCATATCTCCTGTCTTTACACTAATAACATCACCAATTGTCAAATCTGCATTGTCCATTTCTCGAAAAGTGCCATCCCTTAAAACATTAGAAGTAACACTAACCGAAGAAAGGAGTTTCTTTACAGCATCCTTGGCCTTGCTTTCGTGAAGATAGCTCAAAAATGAAGAAATAAAAATAATAATCAAAATAATTATCCCATCAGAATAATCCTTCAAAAATATAGATAAGACTGCTGCAAATATAAGAATCATGGTTATGGGACTCTTAAATTGAGACAAAAAAATCATAAAATTAGAAGAAGATTTCTTTTCCTCAAAAACATTTTTGCCATAACTATCAATCCTATCCAAAGCTTCTTGGCTGGACAAACCAGCCTCACTAGAATTTAACTCTTTTAAAATATAATCTTTATCATATGACCAAAAATCTTTCATCATCGCCTCCTAGTTCTTTCAATATATATCAAGAAGCAATAAAAAGCAATAAAAAAGTCAAAACTCCTAGAAATTATGGAAATTCAAAAAAAGATCCTCAAGTCGTTTCGCTCCTCACTGTCATTTCGAACGAACGAAGTCAGGAGAAATCTCACTAGTAAATCTAAGAGCCTAGTAACAAAAAGACGTCAAAAATCCCCCAAAAGCAGGATTGATAAGCAATTATTAGACAATCAAAAATGGATGCCCCCATCAAAAAGATGAGTCAGCATCCACTAGCGAGTATTATTTTGTCCAGATTTATTCAAGCCTTGCCTTAATTTAGAAAATTATTCACCCTATTTTTTAATCTTATTTTGAATTTTGCAGCGTACGAGGACTCTAGATTTTCCACCTAGGGTGCAAGTAAATAAGCTTAGGTCCCAATCTCCTGCCACAAGGTCATTTATTTGATCCGGCCTAATAATTTCTACATCTTCTACCTCATAGATGAAGTGATTATCATTCATATCTACAAATTCAACCTTATCTCCTTTATCAAGTCTATGAAGATATCCAAAGTGAGCATCATAGTTATGGGCAAGGATTATCATATTATTTTCATATACACTTCCCCTGTACCTTGCTGGAGATATCCTTATTAAGGGATATGACCAATCACTAAGAATGGGCAAGTCCAGGGAAAATTTTTCAATTTTGAGATAACCTATATAGTCTAAGCCATTGATTTGCCTGGTTGGCATCTCCATTTTCGGATTTTCTATATAATTATTTTGTGGACTAGGTTTTTTTCCAACTTTTTCTTTAAGTTCTGTTACTATCTTTTGCGTCCTCACTTTCGCCTCATGGTCTTCTCTAAGATTATGGGCCAGACAGAGAAAGGCCAAGAGGATGCAAGCTCCTCCAAAATAAAAATATATATTCTTTCTAAGCATTTCTTTTTTTCCTGATTAGAGCAAAGCCTGCTCCTAGAAAGACTATTCCGCCTACTGCTTTTATTATCTTAGTTCCCTTGCCACCTGTTGTTGGAAGTTCACGACTTGGTGGGGCTTTTACTTGGACAACTGGATGAGGGAAGGATTTTTCTCCTCCCTTATAGTAAACTACAGAATTCTTATTGGCAGAAAATCCTGCCTTGCCCGAACTTGTATCATTTCCCTTGTAGTCTGTATCCATATCTCCTTTTGCGTCATAACCATTCTTTTGGTAGTCCTCTTGGGCTTTCTGGTTAGTTTTGATATTATAAGAAAGAACATATTTTGTATTTCCTTCTAATTTATAATTAGGATTAAAGGTCAAAACAACTTTTTTATTAGACTCGTCATAGACCAAGCTATTGATACGTCTATTAGAACCATCTCCATTTTGCAAAGTTTCATGACCATCTTCCCAAAGAATTGTTTCTTCCCCTGTAACTTTATTGACTTTAACAACTTTAAAGTCTGCCTTATCGGCTAAAAGCTCAACTCTATCACTTAAGGTATTTTCTATCCTTACCTCTGTTACAGCAGCCTCAATAGCATATTTTAATTTAGAGACTAGCTCTCCTGTATTGCTTTTAACTCCAATATAAGCTCCTTTTCCCTTGTTTGCCATGTATTTGAGAACTTCTGGACTTTTTGATTCTAAAAGATTCTCTTCATCTATATCTTCGGATACCCCCACAGCGTGGGTGATTAGATTTGGATGTCTACTATAAAAGCCATCCAAAAATTCTTCAGTATAAAATTTTGAGTTACTAACAGTGGTCGAACTGTTACGACCATCCTCACGACGGTTACCATCACTGTCAATCCAAAAAGTTGGGACCCCATCGCTAATAAAAATCATAACTTGCCTTCTACCTTTTTGTTCTTCAGATTTTCTTAACAATTCTTCTGCCATCATAAGACCCGCTTGGTAGTTTGTCCCCATATATCTAGCCTTAAAATCGAAATCTATATTCCTATCAAAGCTATGGGACCAATTTTTAATAATTTGCGCATCTTCATGGTAAGTATATCCATCTTCTCTTTTTGTATTTTCATTTCCTGCGTATCCTTCGAAATATAGGAAGGCAACCCTATTTTGATCATTTTGCTTCAAGAAATTTTCAACTAAGTCAGTATTATTTATCATCCCAATCATGGCATCCTTACGACTAATAGCTTCACCATTCCAGCTCATGTCTTTTGTTCCCATACTGGAAGAGCCATCTAATACAAATAACAAATCTACTGCTTCTTGCTTTTTGACTCTTGTACCTTCAACATCAAGATACAATCTATAAATATCTTCTAGTTGATTTTTATACTTTTTATCTCCTTGAATATCCGTATCCTGATTTTTAACATTATCACCGAGATAATCAATTTGCTCATGGACTGTAATTTTTGGTTTTAGCGTGTCATCTTCTTCTGGTTCATCTGGTATTTCTGGTTCATCTGGTACTTCTGGTTCATTGTGCTCTTTGGTATTTGTGATATAGTATATATCCGACTCATATTCGTGATGATTGTGGGTTGATTTTTCAATAGTACTCGTATAGCCTGGGACCTTGACCTCAGAGATACTATAGGTAAAATTGTGGATTCCTTCTATTTCAAAATCGTCTGGAATATCATTAGGAAAAGCACTTCCTGCATCTTCTTTTAAGTAACTCTTATGTTTCTTATAGTCTTTTTTGATGATACTCTTTTGCGAATATTCGTCTGGAATATCCTTAAATCTTCCTTTCCAATCACTGGATTCAGAAAGTTCAATAGAATCTGTGTAGAGATTTTTTATTTCTATATCCCTTGTTTTTTCTCGCCCCCTATGATTATAATATCTAATCCTAACTGTATAATTCTTAAAAAGCTTCACCTTTATAGGGTCATGCTCCTCATTGCCGCCTTTCCATGATTTAATTACTTCTATATCCTTGTAATAATAATCATGGTGACTGGAATGAGATTTAAGAACTCTCGCTGATCTAAGAAAACTGGACCTAGCCACATTTTCTTTTTTTGTATCTTTGGCGGGAACATCATCCTTATATGCTATAGCTTCAAGCGACCTAGCCTCTGGCTTATCTTTTTTACAAAATAAAGCAAAGTTGTCTTCTTCAGACGTGTTTTTAACAGCAAGCCTTAGTAAGGGCACCTCATTTTCTTCATTATCTTTTTTGATTTTGATAAGTAGTCTTATTTTTTTATTTTCTGGATTTTTATTTGTTAATGTTAAGTGTCTTAGCTTTTCGTCTTCATCAAAGCTTTCATCTTTTATTGTAAGGCCCTTATCTTCAAGGGAATATGAGCCCTTAATCCTCCTTAATTCTTCTAGGAGGCTTTGAATTTCTTCTATATTATCTTCTTTTTCATTTTCTCCAAGATAAATTTCTAATCTATTAAGGATATCTTGTATCCTATTGATTTCTTCTTCTGTAAATAAGTTTTTAACTACTTCTAGCTTTTCATTAGCATATAAATTTATCTCATCAATTCTTTTATCATCCCTCGCCTCTAAAACTAAGTCTTGATATCCCTTGTATTTTTCATTTTTTTTAGCTACTAAATTTGTGTACTCGTTTTCATCCTTAACTTTAATAATTTTTAGCTTCTTATCCTCGCCCTGATCTTCTGATTCAGATGTTTTCTCTTCATCATCCTCTTTTTCAATCAAATTATAGGCTTTATTAGCAAGGATAGCTTTATACTTGTCTATGAGCTTCAAATCTTCTTTGGACAAAGACGCTTTTTCTGTATCTTCTAGATTTTCATTAGAAGGATTATCCTCATTTTCACTTTCTCCATTATAAATATTAGGGTCACTTTGATTAGAATCTAGTTGATTTGATGCCAAGAGCAAGTTATTGTTCAAATAATTCTTCCTTAATAGACTTTTGCTTACACATTTTTTTATACTAGCATGATTATAGGCTTTGGGAAAGACACTTTCATTACAAGCTTTTGCCAGTGCGAATGGAGAATTAGAAACTAGAATTACTAACGCCAAAAATATACTAAAAATTTTTGATATTCTTTTTTTCATTCCTTAGTTCTCCTTCCTTTTTCTTTGATATATCCTATTACAATACTAATAATCCCCATAGCTGATAGAAAATATACTGGCCTCCATTCTTGTCCAGTTTGTGGTAGCATAGGCGGCTTTTTAAAAGCTACTTCTTGAGGAGTTGGATCTGGTTTTGGTGGAGTAGCTGGTTCTTTAGGAGTAGCTGGTTCTTTAGGAGTAGCTGGTTCCTTAGGAGTAGCTGGTTCCTTAGGAGTAGTTGGTAGATAAATATTTGTGATAACGAAGCTATTTTCGTAATTCTTAACTTTGACTTCGTATTTTTTTCTATTAAAATTTTTCTCAACCACTGTCCAAGAGATGCTAGAATCGAGGTTCTTCCAAACATAAGTCCAATTATTGTCCTTGTTTAGTCTTACACTCTCTTTTGATTTTCCATTGCCCAATAGTTCCACTTCTATAAAGCTTGGCCTTTCGTTTTCATAACCATCATCATCCCAAACCTTCAAGACATCTATGTCTATGGTCTTTTTGGTGCGAGTTTCTTTGGTAAGTTTAGGATATGCCCTTGATTTATCTAAATATATGCCTGTTTCTGTATCCTTTTCAGGAAGTAAAACAATAAAGGGATTACTCATATACTTGTCGGATCCTGTAAATAAATCCTCTCCAACAATAAGATATAGACCCTTGTTTAATCTCACATTCAATAAGCCCTTATCGTCGGTTTTTCCCTTACAAAACGCTTTAATCTTGTCTTTTTTTACATAGCCTTTTAGGGTATTAGCATATTCATTCCACTGACTTTTCTTAACTTTATCATAATTTATGGGGTATTTACTAAAGTCTTCACACAAGCTGATATTGTTATTTTTATCAATATTTCCTATTTTATATATGCTAAATTCAGCATCTTTTATGCCATAACTTCCATCAGTATAAGAAATTGTAAAATCTATTTGTTCTGGAGAATTAATATTATTACTTGCGTAAATATTTTGAAAATTAGAAATAAAGCTAAATAGCAATACAAAAAGACAAACTAGCTTGCTTTTATTTAGTTTATTCATTTATTCCTCCTCCATTTCATAAGTATGCTTATCGCTATTTTTCTTTTAAGCTTTTCTCTTTTCTAAGATCTATGAAGTCTTTTATCATAGAAAGGATGATTATAATAATCAAAGCAAATATTGAAACTAGTTTTATAATAGTTAGGAACATATTTTTCTTAACTTCTTCTTTTGCCTCTTTTCCCTTTGAGCTTTGTGGTGGATAGATTCTCTCTCCCCTAACTAGTAGCCTATGAGTATTAATTCCATAAGGCGTACATGTGAACAAAGTTACATAATCTTTTCCTTCAAAAACCTTTAGGGGTTCTACATTTTTAGGCAGAACCGTTTCTTTATTGATTACCTGATAATATAAATCTTCACCAAGAACTGACACTACAAATTGATCTCCGACTTCTATCTTGTGCAAATCTGTAAAAAGTTTTGCACTTGGCAAACCACAATGAGTTGACAAGGCAGCATGACTTGACGCTCCACCGATAGGCAAGGATGTTCCAGGCAAGTGGCCCACCCCCTTTTGGATAACTCCTTCATTTACCCCATGATAGATGGGAAGATAGACACCGATTTTTTCGATTTTAAGGTAACCCATCATCCCATCCTTAAATGGATTCAAATTTTCTTTGTAATTTTTAACTAGATTCGGATAATAAATAGCATCTTTTTCCTCAAAAATCTTTCTATTGTATAGACTAGCTTCATCCTTGATTTTTTTAATATCAATATTGGCAAATTCGTCTAAAGACTTTTCGTAATTTATAATCCCCCTGCTTTGGGTAAAATCATTTACATAATCACTTACATTGGGGTAGAAGAAAATAACGAAACCTATTACAAGTAATATTTTTAGAAAAATAGCTTTCTTTTTCTCCATAATCAATCTATGGGAAGGATCTTAATTCCTCCTCACCATTACCTTTCTTGTAATTTTATTTTTCCTCTAATTAGGCTAAAGCCTGCATAAAGAATAACTAGTCCACCAACCAAGGCGAATAACTTAGTTCCTGCTCCACCCACTTTAGGTAGTTGGGTACCTGAACTATTCTCTACATCAGAAGTTGCTTCCATAGTTACTGTGTCTGCTCCATTAGTGCCATCTTTCAAGACAACTTCTTTTTCTTCTGTAAGTAGGTTGTATCCGTCTGGTGCCTTTGTTTCTTTTAGCTTATAAGTTCCAGCCTTTATTCCTGTAAATTCGAGTTCACCATTCTTATCTGATGTTAAAACTGTTGCGTCTTTTTCTTGGTCAACCCAAGTAACCTTCTTTTGATTATTGGAATCATCTAATTTGTAGAATTTTCCTTCAGAGTTTTTAAGAACAAATTGTGCACCCTCAAGTTTTTTCTCCTTATCGCCTTTTGCATACTTCAAAACTTTGATTTTTCCTGAATATATTTTTACCTTTTCATCTGGAGTCTTTTCTATTTTGTTTTCATCTTTAGGGTCGTTTGAAAACTCGACATGGGCCTTGTTTTCTTCACCTTGATTTCCAAGAACAAAGTCTTTATTTACTCTTGTATCATAAGTAAGCTTTATTTCTTGACCAACTATAGCAGAATTATTTTTTACAAGCTCTAATATATTGAATGTAACACTTAAATCTTGACCATTTACAGCCTTTGTTATATTTGCTGTATTATCAGTATCTCCAATGGTAACTTTGATGCTATCTTTATCAATAGTTAATCCCTTAGGAAGGCTATCTTTTAGAACATATTCATACTTCTTATAGCCAGTTGGATCTGGAACTTTTCCTGTAATTGTGAAGCTTACCTTCTCGCCATAATCTGCAGATTTTGTTTTTGCTTCCTTTTTGATTGTTGGATAAATTCCCTTTACCTTAACTTCGCCATTAGGTATTGTAGATGTTAAAGAAACTATGGAACTTTGACCCTGGCTAGCTTCAGATGCTCCTTCAGGATGAACTAAATAATATCCAAGCTCTAAGCCTGTAAATGTTAATGTATCACCGGTTGCTTTTTGAACAGCTTGTCTAGTTTTATCAGCTATTTCACCCATGGCTGTTTTTGCAAAGTCAGCTACATTATCCTCAGTTATATTGATATACTTAACTTCCCCATCCACTACAATAGGATTAAGGTTTTTACCTGTATTATTTTGATCAACTATATAGGCTTTACCCTTTCCTGTAGTGAAAAAATCTTTCCAATCATCTGCTATCGTATAAGATACATTGTCATCTTTGTAAGTTAAGTCAAATATCTTATAAATTCCATAAGTCTTATCTTTAGTTGTTCCATTTACAGTTATCGAACCATTGCCTGCTGCGAAAGCGTTATTTATTCCCATACTTGTCAACAAAAGAACAAGGGCAAGTAGCATTTGAAATATTTTTTGAATCCTATTTTTCATATATCCTCCTTAAATAAAATAATTTCTATATTAATCTTCTTAACACATTTCATTTCTTAATAGCCTTAACTCGTATTGCCATTAACACATATCTTCTTCATAACTTCCTCCTAATTGATAAGTTAGAAAATTAATTATCTATGTTCTGTATTATAAAACATTTGAGAAATCCAGTCATTTTTTTATATATTTTTCTTTTTTACCATAAAAAGTTAGTTTTTTAATTGCTTTTTTAGTCAAATTATGTGATAATGATTATGTGTTTCATTCGATAGTGATTATGTATATCACATATTAGTTTTTGGAGTTATATTATGTTAGTAAATGGACAAGATAAAAAAATGATGAATCTGATGACTCACTTATATAGGTATAACAATGAGTGGCTAAACATTAGAAGTCTTATGCATTATTTAGGGGTTTCCAGAAAAACATTATATTCCTACCTAAACAGCTTAGAGCTCATATTCCAAGATCTAGTAGACTTTAATTATTGCGGATCAATGATAAAGTCAAGCTTCGATTCTAAATTTGGGCTTTTAACAATGCAGAGAACTTTTCTAAGCAAGTCTTTAATTGTAAATATATTAAAACTTACATTTTTCCAAAAAGATATTAATAAACTAGACCTTGCCATAGACCTTAACGTAAGCGAAACTTCGTTTACAATAGTGTCAAATTTTTAAATGACTCTTTGGAAGGTGTCTATAATCTCGACTATTCTTACTCAAGCCTACAATTTGTCGGTCAAGAAGAAGAAATAAGAAAATTCTTTATTAATTTCTTTATAGAAACAAACCCCTACCCTAATGAACGGATTTTTAATGACTTATTAGATGAGGAGTCTGTAAAAATTATAGTCCGTAATTTAGCACCATATATCCATGGCAAGATATATTACGCTCATTTTGAATACATTAAAATAGGCTTAGCTGTATCAATCATAAGACTAAGACAAGGATATAAGTTAGAAACAGACGAAAAAAACGCCATACT
Source organism: Anaerococcus tetradius (assembly GCF_947087635.1). Lineage (NCBI taxonomy): Bacteria > Bacillati > Bacillota > Tissierellia > Tissierellales > Peptoniphilaceae > Anaerococcus > Anaerococcus tetradius. The sequence goes on along the minus strand of NZ_CAMUDP010000003.1, from coordinate 109,857 downwards.
ACTAAAAATAGTTAAAGATCTTTCTAAAAATAAAGATATAAGTAATTTTATTGAAAAGGAATTCCCTCACTCAGAAGACAAAGTAGAAGATATTTTGTACCAAATCTTAACCTACTTCTTTTACAATGACTTCTTATTCTTTATAGAAAAACCAGAAGTAATTCTAGATAATTCCTATGATTCGAATAAACTCTATGAATTTTATGACAAAAGCATAACTTATTTAATTAACAAGTATAAGCTAACTATAAGGGACAAAAAAGAGCTATATAGGTTGATATTCACCTACTTTAAATTCAAGATATCTAACATTGATGGAGTTGACTTCTTTGTAGACCATTCAGAATACTTTTTAAATTATGTAAAATTTTTCAATGTAGACTTCCACAAAGACTTAAATCGAATATTAAAAGAATACTTGGATATGCTTCATCCAAAGTTTAAGTATAAATTAAGGGACTTGGTCTATACAACCTACACCCTTCGGCCTGACCTAATACCCCAACTCATTAAAACATCAATGAAACCTAAGGCTTTAATCATTAGCCACGACGACCATTATTATACAAAATCCCTAGAAAATATAGTTAATCTATGGTTTGGAAATGTAATGGATGTGGACACCTTAGATGAATGTGAAATTGATTTCAAAAAAATAAAAAACTCAAACTATGACCTTGTAATAGCAGATTTTATAATAAAAGATGATATAGGTGATAAAATTATCTTTACCTTTGAGCAAATGCCTCTGATAAATGAAATTGCAGAGCTCGTCTTAAAAGTATCTCAAAAAAATATAGAAAAAGTCCTAAAAAAATATCCCGAAGAATTTGACCAATTTAGGATAATATTGGGCTATTAAAATCATACGATATGAGACTGTGTAAAATTTTGTGTATAGAAACCTCCTGATTAGGGTAAGTAAAAACTAATCAGGAGGAATTTTTATGCCAGAAAAAGATCAGAAACAAAACAAGCAAATATTGGCTCTTAGTATTAAATAAGCTAAAAGAAAAAGGAGTATAAGATATACTAATAATATCAACAGACAACCTACCTTTTTTGTATAATTCTATACAGTTCTTTTTAAATTCATATCTATATTTCATAAAAATACCCTCCTTACTGCTTTGTCCAGTAAAGAAGGTACATATCAATATCAGGATTTAGGTTGATACACAAAATTATTTACAGACCCGATTAATACTATAATACGTTTTTTAGCAACAAATAAACAATTTTCATAATGAATTTTCAATCTTTCTTTAACGCCATTATCTTTTAGCTTGCCTAAATAAAGATAACAGCACTAATCTAGCATCAAATCATAAATACCTAGTTCATCTTTATGCCCTGACTTTTTTATAGAGTCAATAAGTTTTTCAATATCATCCAAATAATTGATAGTATACTCATAATTTTTACGGTAATTCTTATTATGCGATTTGTAAAATTCACTAGCCTTAACAATAGATTTCTTTTTTTCAAACTCCTTATATAAGTTATCATAGTGGATAAAAACTAATTCGATTTCATGACTAGTATAGAAGTTAAATACTTGTTATCTATTGTAGGGTTTCTTTATGCATAAATTCTCATTTACAGAATCTAATATTCTAAATATTATTAATTCTTTATCATAATCAAATTGCAAGAATTCTCTCGTTAACTCATCTCCGCTCATCCTTAAATGAACTTTTCCCCTACCAAGGCTTCTCTGCTAAACTTTAACTTCTTATTATCTAACAAAATATCGATTATTGCCCACTCTGTTTTACCTTCGCATAAACATAAAATATAACAATTATTAAAATCAACTTCAATAAGCTTCTTAATTTTGTTCATTAATGACCTCGTTTTTAATGTAATTCTTGAAAGTCATAACACTCTTGTAGCTTGGCGAAGTTCCCTTTATATAATTAGACAATATAATATCACTCTTTTTAATGTCATTTCTTTTCACATATTCGCTCAACAAATTAAGTTTAGCCCTATTACTTTCATTCCTAGTAAGAAGATATATATTATCTAACCTCTCCATAAAATCCATTAATTCTGGATAGTGGGTAGAAAAAATAATAGTCGCACCCTTCTTATTAATAAGTGGATCTTTAAATAAATCAATAAAAGTCTTAACCAATTGCTTGTTAAAGTGGTTTTCCAATTCATCAATAATTAAATATCCCCCTGTTTTCAATACATCAAGCGACATATCAACAAGACTATTGCCCTTGATAGTACCAGAAGAAATAATCTCACCCCAGGCATTCCTATTACTAGATGAATAAAAACCCTTCGAATTTTTGAATTTTAATACAACATTACTATCAACATCATTATTCTCATGCCTAATATAGTCAATATTGCTATCAAATAAATTCAAAACCTCTGAACTTACACTAGAATCTACACTCAAAAGATTCAGGTTGACATTATCAATCATTTGTCTAAGTGGCAAATTCACACTTTTTGTTATAAGGGTAACTATACTATCATCACTTTTTAATAATTGGGTTGTAGTATCATCTAGATTATTCCTTACAGAATCTGCATTAATCTCATCCAGTCTTTGCTCAATAAAAGCTTTCAAATTGACCTTGGATTTAATATTTGACTTATTGATACTCCTCAAAAATTCATTTCTATAAACAAACTCAGGATGATTTTGATTTAATCTTTTTTCTATAAAACATGACAACTTGTGATAATTTTCCTTATAATAAAAAACAACGTCAAACTCAAAATCATTACTAGAAGCTAAAATCAAATTATTCGTCTCATTCAAACTCTTATTATTAATCACAATCCCTAAGATAAAATCAAGAATCTTGAGTAAAGATGTTTTTCCAACAGCATTCAACCCAACCATGGAAATAATAGAATTAGTATTTATACTCCCAGCAATATTATAGGTTCCAGTATTTTCTACAACCCTATCGTTAGTAAAAAAGTCAAAATTGACTTCGCCATCAAAAATATTAATATTTCTAAACTTGATATTTAAAATCTTGATGATCTCCATATGCCACCTCCTAAAACTATTATACCATAAAAATTAGCTTTAAACGTATTTTGCGTTTAAAGCTAATATAGAATTTATGACGATATTCACTTAACTTAGGATATGCTAGACCAATCAGCTCCCTACTTATCCTTATAGTTTTTCTTGTCAAAATTATCTATATAAGTCTTGACTCTCCTTGGTAGGTCTGACCATTCTTCCTTGCTATATTTGATATACTCCTTCATTAAATCCTTGTTATCAGCTACTTCTATCTTATCGGCATTTACTCCTGGTCCATCTGTTTTAACTAGGGGAACTCTTATATGTGGTTTTTGTTCAGTCTTTGGGGGATGGGCTTTTCTGTAAGATATAGCAATATCTAAATCACTATCTAGCTTTTCACATTCCTCTTTAATCTTATCTTGCAAAGAATCACAATTTTTATTTTCTTCATTCAGATACAATTCTGCTGAATTCTTGATAGCCTTATTTCTAGACTTATAATATTTTAGAGTCTCGAGGCTTCCTAGTTCAGCTTTGTTATCCAAATCAACCTCTGCCTGCATATTTTGTAGGCTTAACACATCCTCTTCCAGATGCTCTAGATCAGTCTTATATTTTTCAACTAGCAAAGAATTTATACTAGAAAACTGAGACGTCTTTACTGTCTCATAAGCTATTATTACAGATACAATGGATACGACAATAGGCGTAAATTTTTTTAGTAATTTATAAAATTTTTTAAATCCTTTGTGAAGCCTTTTCTTAAATACCGATTTCTTATTATTCGATTTATTTGTCATAATATTTTCTCCAATTAACATACTAAACCTCAAGGCTTAAAATAAAAGAGGCAAGCTGCCCCTTTTATTCCTATTATCCTACTGTATATACTGACATGTAAGATTCTTTTTAATTATTAGGCTTCTCTAGCCTCAGATCTTTTGTAAGCTACGAATGCGAATGCCATGATTGCAACACCAGCTACGATAAAGATTAGAGATCCGATACCACCTGTTTGTGGAATTGATACTTTCTTGTTGACGATTTTTTGTGCATTATCAGCTTGATTATCATCATCTATACCGAAGTCTATATCTTTTAAGTCTTGTTCACCATTTTTACCTATTGTAAATCCAAATTCAAGTGTTGCTTTATCAGCATCTACATAGTCTTTTGGTGCTTTTACTTCGACTAAAGTATATTTTCCAGGTTTTAGACCTGCAATTTCAAATTGACCAAGTTCATTTGATGTTAGTTTTAGTACACCTGCATCGTTTTTCTTCTTAGCTGTGAAGCCGTCCATGTTTTGTAGAGTTGCATTCCATGCAGCATCTCTTGCTTTTTCAAGCTTTTCTACATTTGCTTTTTCTTCAGGTGTTGGAGTTTCGCCTTTTTTAACTTTTGCATTGTATGCTTTAACTGCATCAACGAATGCTTCTTGTGCTTTTTCATATTCTGTACGTGTAGCTTTGGTACCTTCTACTAGGAAATTACCATCTTCATTTTTAACTACAAATTCTGCACCTGGAAGTCTTTCGCCTTCAACGTTTGTTTTAACGAATTTTGCACCATAAGTTACAACTTTTGGTTCTGAAGGGTTAAGTGGTTTTGGGTTGTTTGTTAGGTAGTTTGTAATTTTTGTTGTACCTTTACCATTTACTGCATATTCTGCTTCCCAACCTGTTAAAGTTTGTTCTTTTCCTTTTTCGTCTGTATATGTTACAGATGTTTCTACTACTTTGTATTCTCTATTTTTATCTAGATATTTCCATGTAGCTTCACCTTTTGTTTCACCTTCTGTGTATCCAATTTCTTGTTCATTTACAAATGTGTAATCTTTTGGTGCACCTACTAGGTCTTTTGCTTCAACATCTTTACCTGTTTGAGCATCTACTAATTTAAATTTAGCCTTTTCGTTCTTAGCCCATTTACCATCAGCCCATGTTTTGGTCACTTTTAAATTGCCATTATCATCTGGTTTGTTTGGTTTTGGTGTATTACCGTGTCCTGGGTTGTTACCATAGTGGAAGGTAATGTCGTTTGATTCTGGAACTTTTACTACTGACTTATCATTTACTTTTGCAGTGTATTTAAGTGTTAGAGTTTGTTTTTGCGCTTTGTTGTTTAGTTTTTCTAAACCTGCTTTTTCAAAATTTAGTACAAAGCCATCATCAGTTTGTGTTAAGGTATAGTCAGTATTTTCAGTTAAAGCTACTGTATCTGTTCCTTTTTTAAGTTCGATTGTTAGGTCTTTGTTATATGTTAGACCTTCTGTCATCTTATCGTCCCATTTTGCTGTTGCCCATTTTGTTTGAGCTGGGATTTCTGTAACTACCTTATAAGGAACTGATTGACCTACGCTCTTAACAGCAGTTGGTTTTTCTGATTTTTCATTTTCTAAATTAATTTCTAAAGATTTATCTTTTGTATCAGTTGTTAAGTCATCTTTAGTGATACCATTTACATCACCATTTTTAGCAGTGTCAAAGTTTTTATCGATTTTTGGTTTATCTTCAGTGTTCTTTGGATAAACGTGAGCAGCTGTTACAACACCTTTAGCATTTACTAATGGTAGTGTGATTTCAACTGGAACTGCTAACTTATCTGTAAGAACTTTACCATCTGCACTCTTGTATGAAGATAGGCTGTGGATTTCCACGATTTTATAAGTTGTTGGTTTGCTTTGATCTAGTTTAGATGTATCAAATTTATAACCATCAGCTGCTGTTGTTTCTCCACCTAAAACTTGATCCGCAAATCCTTTAGTTGTAGGATCTTGAATTCCAGCCACTGATGTTCCGTCTTTAGCGACGTATTTCCATTGTCCATCGACTTGTTTTTGCAAAGCAAAGAAAACACCACCGATTTCTGTTGCTTCATCAGTATATAAGCCTTTAATATCTTTTTCTTGATCACCATCAATATATTTGTCTGAACCTACATACTTATCCTTTAAAGCATTTTGAATATCTTCCAAGGTTTTGCCTTCTTTTGCAAGCAATTTGTGAACTGTAACAGACTTTGTTATTTCGTCTGTCCCAGCAGCTTTTGCACTTGTAAACGGTGCTACTAGGATTCCTAGGACCATTGCTAGTGCTGTGAAAATTGAAAATAATTTATTTTTCATATTCTCTCTCCTTTACTTATTTTTCAATTTTGTTGATATAACCTACGTACTAGGCTCCCCTCTTGTCCACCTATCAACGGGATTGGACAAGTGAATGATTTACTCATTCTTCTATATAATCCTCACCTTTGGTGGGGCTTACATACTAAGTCTTTCTGTGTAGAAAGCTATTACAATACTATTATATCAGTTTAGTACAACTTTTGTACACAGGCTTTTAATTTTTTTTATAACTATTGGTTTATTTCTCTTATAATTTTTAAAATCTGGCTCTTTTGGCAGTTAGCTTGGAGAACTTGGGATTATCCAAGTTCCTCCTTGCTTTTTTCTTTGTTTTTCTTTGCCAAGTAGACGCCAGCTAGGGTCATTAGCAAACTTCCTAGGATTGCGAAGCCAATCCAGACTCCAAGTCCTCCTGTATCAGGGTAGACTGATTTGTGGTTTTCGACTTCCGTTGCCCTTAGGTCAGACTTGTCTACATAGACTCTTTTGCCAGATTTGATTCTGTCTAGGTTGAGCTTGTAGCTTAGTTGGTCTAGGATTGTTAGGTCGTTGTAGAGGTCTTGTTTGACTTCTGCATTTACTCCATCACCTTTTTGGCTTGCCTTATCTAGGATTTGTCCCGTGTATTCTATTACTATGGACTTTTTGCTTTTGATTGTTCCCTTTTCTTTGTCGGCTACTGTGTAGTTTCCTTCTCCTAGCAAGTCTTTGATTAGGTATTTGGATACTACATTTGGGACAGTCTGTCTTGTGTCGGCATCGAAGTCCTTGTAGTCGGTCGGTTTTAGGTCATCAATTTTCTTTCCTTCATCGAGGACTGCCACCTTGATTTTTCCACCAATTTTTAGTTTAGGTACAATCTCCCAACCATTACCGAAAAATCTCAAGTAGGTTTCCTTTCCATCGTAGGTTACTTCGTTGTGGAGGTAGTTTAGGACAATCCTTTGGGTGAATTGTTTTTTATTTTGGTCTACAGATAGGATACGAGATTCCATCTGATCGTTTTTGCCAATTGTGAGGCTCGCCTTTAGTGGATCTTTTTCAAGTATTTGTATCTTACCATTTTTGAGTCTGAATTCTCTGATGAATTTTTTTGGTTTGATGTACTTGTCTGGAGCCTTGGTTTCTTTTAGGGCGTAGTAGCCTTCTTTGGTAACGTGGACTTTGAACTTACCATCTTTGTCAGATTTGATTTCTTTGCTGTATTCTTCATCTGTTAGTTCTCTGTACTTGTCACTTTCATTTTCCTTATACCAGAGTTTGAAGGTTGCTCCCGGAAGTTTTTTCTTATCCTCAGCATCTATTTTTACAAAGTCAATGTCCTTGTAGTTGATTACCTCGATTGGGTTTGTTCCTACTGGCTCAGTTACAAGTTGTGCTTTGCTTGTTTTGGTTGCTTTTCTTTTCACTTGTCTAGTAATTATTCCGCTTTTTGATACGTCAAATTCTAGGATGTGTGTTTCAATTCTCGTGTAGCCTTCTGGTGCTTTGGTTTCTACTAGGGCGTATTTACCTTCTGGTAGATTTTCAAATCGAAGTAAACCATCAGGACCTGATTTTTGGGTTAGTGCTTTATTATCAGAGCCTTTTACTGCTTCCCAAGCTGTTCCATTTTGTTTTTCTAAGCCAAATTCTGCTCCTTGAAGAGGTCGGGATTGTTGATCAATCTTTCTAAATACTATTGTATTTTTCGGATTTATTGCAGTAATTTGAAGGTCTTTCTTGCCCTCCTTGATGTTTATTTGTGAGTAGACTTTATTTTCCGTCTTGACCCTCATATATTCATAGCCACTTGCGTTGTAGCGTCTTAGCCTTGCTTCTGGTGAGTAGGATGTCTTGTCCTTATCGGCGATTTCACCTGTTAGTTTTACAACATAAGAAGAATCGCTATTGAGTGGTTGATATCCATCTTTCTGGTCACCGAATTTCGTCCAAGCTGGGTTTTCATCGTTTACAATTCTGTTGTAGAAGGTGTTTGCCACTTCTTGCATCCCGATATTGTCTGGAACATCGTAGGAGCTTGGCATTACAAAGTCTTTTTTGTAGTTAGGATCAACCTTGTAGATTTGCATACGCAAGTTCTTGACGTCCTTGCCTGGCTTGTAGATAAATTCAGCTTCCTTGGCAGTCGTAGCTTTTCTATTGATGTAAATAAAGTGTGTGAACTGCCCAGTTCTTGGGTCAAATCGGGTGATTTTCGATGATATATTTAGGTTGTTGCCTTCTTTGTCAGTCACATCTTTTTCGTCCAAGTCATAGATAACATTTATATTCTTAAAGCTAGCATCATTCATTGCTAGACCGACAGCCACATCATTTATAGAGTTTTTAATCTTGTTTGCTCTGATGTAGGCTTTGATGTTGGATTCAAATTTCTTTAGCTGATAGGTTCTCGCATAATCGGTGAAAGTGTAGGTGATGGTGTTGTTCACATCATCATAGTCTGCCTTGGCGATTGTACCTATTCCGTCTGCGAAGATATCTAGGCTTCTGATAAGGTCTTTTTTGTAAATACCCATCATGTCCATGTTTTCTGCGACTTTTACTGTGAAGTAGTCACCCGGACTTATGGTTGCTCCATCCTTGATGGTGAATGTGTTGGCAAAGTTCATACTTTGATTCATATTTGGATGGATTGAATCATCACCACTTGTCGTATCTCCCGGTTCTGGTCTTTCGACAGTCATGGTGGAAGCTAGTGTGATATTTTTGCTTTGGTCGATACCACTTCTGTCATTATTGTCATAATATGGATCGAGGTTTTTACCACCTACTGTGAAGTGCCAGATTTGTCCAGTCAACTTATGGCCTGGAGCAGGGGATGTTTCTTCGAGTTCGTATTGACCGATTGGAAGTTTGTCAAATGCTAATTTCCCATCATTGCCAACAGTTCCTTCGTAAATCCTCTTCTCGTCTGCCTCAGTATAGTCCACTCCGTCGTTTACGGCAGGCTTACTTATTCTACTTAGTTTGAATTTGGCACCAGTTAGTGTCTTGCCTTCCTCATCGGTCTTTTTGATTTCAAGCTTACCCTTTTCAGGTTTTTCGTTGATAATCTTGCCCATGTTTTTGGCTGTCGCACTTGTTACATAGTCGACTAGCTTTCCAGTATTTTGTGAGTTCGCTCCGGCATATTGGACGATGCTGTGAGCATTGTCATATTCCAGAGTGATTACTCCTCTACCCGGTGTTATATCACCAGTAGTTTCTGATATTTTTCCTTTTTCATAAGCTATGGTCATCTCCAAGACTGCATCATTGATTGGCTTGTAGCCTGCTGGTGCTTGTACTTCCATTAGCCTATAACGACCTGGTTTTAGGCCTCTGAAGCCGAAGAAACCATTGAAGGCTGAGGATACATAAGAGCCTGGCATATCAACATAATCATTTCCGATTTTCCTTTGGAGCTTAAAGATTGCACCTTCAAGTCTGTTATTGGTAACCGCTAGGTCATTTATACCCAAATTCGGATCATCACGTCCATGTTTTGAGAAGGTGATGTTGTAGGATTCTTCCTCATTGGTTAAGTCGAGTCCTTCTTTTGGTATCTCTTCTGCTTGTTTTTTCCTTGTCGTGTAGAGTGAGGAAATGTTGGCTTCAGTTTTGATGGTCTTGTAAGGGGTCGCATCTAGTAAGCTTGGTTCTATCCTACCACCATCAAGACCTAGCCAGTTTTGGTATTTGTTGTTTAGGCCATATTTGCCAGTCCAACCAGGATCTTTTATCTTGGCGATTGCTTGAGCACCTGCTTGGTAGGATGCTTTCTTGAAGGTCTTCCATTCGATTCCTCTTGTATTTTCATTGTAGACAGCTTGTTCAAAGTGTCTCGCTCCCTTGTAGAGTTCAAAGTCTAGCTGGATTTTAGCTAAATCATCTGCCGTGATTTCATCTGCCACGTGAGGAGCTACAGGGTGAGCCTTGTCGACCATTTTATCCCCTACTTTTTCGTGGGTGATGGTAACTTCTTTTTGGGCAGTACCATCTACAATAGCGTCATCATAGAAGCCTTCTACGTCCATAAAGTACAAGCCACCCGGGGTGAGGTTGATTTGGTCTTCGTCGAAGCCCCAATCGAACGGTCTCCACCTTGCGGTGTTAATCATTGTTACATTCTTCCTAGATAGGTCGTAGGAGTTTAGGATGTCGTCTGCCTTTATGTTTGGATCAGGATCATTAATTCTATAGGTCGTCCTGTAGGCAGTTTTTACCCCTTCTTTTAAAATGTGTGGGTGTTGTCCTGCTATATCGAACTCTTCTCTCTTGTGTTTTGGTTTGATTTGGACATTGATTGGGTCAGTACCCTTGTATCCTCTAAGGTCTATCATTATCCTTTGGACGAAAGTCTTTGCATTTGGATCTATATCTTTAATCTTTGATGCATATAAGATATCCTCATTGCTATTGATATTATTTTGTAATTTCGTTTTATCAGAAACCAAATAGTCTACCGTTGTCTGTTCTGGGCCATAATAGGTTGCGAACATCCTACCTTTTTCGGTTTTGACTTCTACATTCCACTTAGAAGAAGCTTTCTTGTAGCCAACTGGAGGCTTAGTTTCTTCGATTGTGTAGTAGCCTACCTTTAGCTTAACAATTTCACCTGTTTGGTCTCTGAATGTTACCTTACCATCTTTGTTTGATACCGCTGTTAAGAAAAAGTTTGGGTCAGGGTTTTGGTAGTTTTGATCAACCTTTCTTAGCAAGAACTCTCCTCCCTCAAGAGGTCTACCAATTGTATCTTTCTTGAAGATTGTAAGTTCAAGACCTGATTGCTTGTTCGAGATTTCCATGGTCTTGTTGGTGATTTCATCACCAGGGTCGTTTGGATCGTCTGGTGTGTCGTCCTTCTTTTGGAATACTGCTGTAACTTTTACATTAGAACTTGGCATTCTAAACATATTTGCAGAAAGCATGACCTTATTGCCATTTTCGTCCGTTACGATAAATTCTTTGAGCTCATATCCTCCGTCTGCTTTGGCAGTTAGGTAAACTGGCTCATTTTGTTTTGCCGCTAGCTTGCTTATAAGGACTCTACCATGGTCTGATTCTGTTACGGTTATGGTCTTTTCATCTCTTCCGATTGGCTTTGATGCTGTATAGACTGTTACATCACTTGCTGGCATTGTGAAGGATACTTCAGATTGGTTAAAGTCAACCTTCACATCTCCCGTGCCATCTGCCTTGGCAACTCTTACATTTAGGATTTGCCATCCATTTTCAGGGCTAATATTAGCCTTAATCTTTTGTCCTTCCTTTGCCTTCGTGTTAGTCAATGTCAATCTAGTATGCAAGTCAGCTCCATTAGAAATATTGTAGTCTTTTCCAGTACGCTGAGTGAAGCTTGCAGTGATATTTACATCATATTTTGGCATGGTAAAGACATATTCGCCCTTATCGTCAACTTCTATAGGTGTGTTGTTTAACTTTATTTGTTCGATTTCATAAGTTGGATTTGGTTTTACTGTAACTTTGACAAGCTCTCCTGCTTGTGGATTCGTCTTATCAACGCTGACAGTTCCATTTTTGATATCACTTGAAACACCAACATTGTAGCTTGGCGTTGTCTGTTTGAATGTGGCGTTAATTGACACGTCCTCATCTGGCATAACAAATGACTTTCTACCATTGCCTTCATCAGTTAGTGTTAATACTCCATTTAGCCCAGCGACAGAAATGGTATTAACTGCGAAGCCTGAGTTTGGAGTTAAAGTGAAAATTACCTTCTCGCCCTTGACCGCCTCTGTCTTTCCATCATCAATTTCAACATCTCCACCATCTCCTTTTTTTATAGAAATCTTGTGCTTAGTAGGAGTTGGTTGAGGTTGGTTTTTAAGTCCAAATGTAGCATTTATTCTTACATTTGATTTCGGCATTATGAATTTATTATTTGTTATAGGGATGTCATCACCTGTGATTTCATCATTATAATAAAGTGTTTTCAATTCATAACCAGACTTCGGCTTGATAGTAAGTGTGACTTCTTCTCCAGCCTTTGCCTTTGTCTTGTTCGGAGTAACTTTTCCGTTGTAAATATATCCATTGACTGTTACATCATAGGTCGGTTCTTGTGGTTGTGGCTTTCTCGTACCTCTGTATGTTATCTCCGGCTTCATTGGTGTGATTATCTCTACACCATTGTTTCCATGTCCCGTGTCTATGAATTTTCTTCCAGTTCGCACACCATTTGACACTTCATACTTGTAGTAAACTCTTTTTTTACCCTCTTGACCTTTTTCAACTCTAGTCTGACCTTCGTCCATATTGGGATCAGATTGTGTGGCATAGGTTATTGGGATAGCTTCTTCTTCGTAGCCATATTCATAAGTTATTTTTGTCTTGTCATTTATACTTGAGTCGCTTGAATAAGAATCTCCTACCCATTGTACAGTTTTGTCATATTGCTGATTTCTATTTGGATAGTAGTCAGAGCCTAGTCCTACTGCTTTGGTATATTTTGCTTCGACTTCAACTAAAATATAGCCTCTGTGGTCAGCCGGTATTTCTACTTGTATTCTTCTCGGTTTGCCATTTGTTGCTTCTTTTTGTTTAACAGATACGTTTATTTTTGTTTTGCTTGCATTTAAGGCTTGGTCTATGCTCGAAGCATTCACCTTATAAACATTGACATAGGTTTCTATATCTGCCGCATAACCCAAACGCAATTCTGCATTTTCTGGTTGTCTGTGGATTTCTATCAGCCTATCTCTTAAAGCCGTTTCTTCCTTGTATAAGAAGATTTGCTTAAATCTCGTTTGTCCCTTATTTATTTCAGTTATCTTTGTTTGAACCAAGCTTTCATTATGTTTGATATTAGCTCTACCAGATGACTTATCTGGATCTACCGCTTCCCAATCACCCGCTGCTCTGGATGTTCCCGCCATTCGATTGGCTGATTTCATAAGCATTCGTGGTGCTTCTACTGCCAGATTTTTTATTGGCTTTGATATATCAAAGATGTCTTTCCCTGGCATTGGTAGATTTTTCTTTGCGGATCTGACCATTCTTGCCATCAATGTTTTCGAGGATTTTCCGTCTGCACTTCTGTCCGAACCATTGTTCACTTCGTATGACCTACTTCTACTTGTAGCAAGTCCCTTGACTGGCTTCAAGTTCATATCGTCGAGGGTGTTGTACCACTCTCCATACCAATAGTGGTTGGCGTCATTGTAGTTGAAGAAGTCCATTCCAGTTCCTATTGTGCCTTGAAGTGGCAAGTCGGACTCTATAGTTACGGCTATGGTTTTATCCTTTCCTGCGAGGTTTTTAGGTTTTATTTGGATTCTTTCTTGGTTATTGTTTTTAACAAAGACTTTTGTGTCATAGTCAATATCAGCACCCACATATTGGAGGGAGTCCGGTGTTGACTGCCTGCCTACAAGTCTTACTGAAAGTATTTTGGTATTGTTTAGGTTAAGTCCTCTTTTTTCCTCTTGGGCATGGATTTCAAAATATGGATTTAATAAGGTATCTGGTGCCTTGTTTATGATATATACTTGCCTAAACTTCTTAGTCGCTTTGTTTACTTCCGTGATTCTACTTTCTAGCTTGTTTGGACTTCCATTTCTAGAATAGTATCTGTGATTCTTCTTATCAGAATCTCCAACAGTCTGCCATTGTTCTTCTGGCTTGACAACTTTTTTATCTGGATGGTTGTCCTTAAAGAAAATTCTGCCATCTTCTTTTATGGTTACTGTCCAATCGGTGTCGGCCGGTTCGTAACCTTGGGCTGGGCTGTATTCTTTTAGCTTGTAGATACCTGGCAAGAGCTTATCGAAGTTTACCATTCCCTTAGCATCAGAGTGTGCCCATTTTGTTTCATCACTTGGTTTAGGACCTGTAAGCTTGAAGGTTGCCCCACTTACTGCATCAGCCTGGGTCTCACCTGCTTGTTTTTCTCTTACTTTTTTGAACTTAAAGTCGTATCTTTTTCTTTCGTTTCTGAGACTTAGAGCACCTTCTGTTAGGTAAGGTCCAAGGATGTTTCCACCTTCATAGCCAACCTTTACCTTATCTCCTTCAACAATTTTTGTTACTTTGGTGTAGAAGTCTGGCTTCCAGTAGGTTGCCTTGTTTGTAGCACCTGGCTCATTGAAGTTTTCAAAGTAATCAATTCCAGTACCTACGCCCGCCTTTTCATCCTTGTATGGGATTTTGACATCTATTACTATAGGCTTGTCAGTTTGTGGGAGGTCTAGCTCAAACCTATTGGAAGCTTCTCCTTGTTTTTGGACTAATTTGGCGGTAGCTTCAATCTTGGTTAGCTTGTAGTTTTCTAGCTTGATATCTTCTACTGCTGTTGTAACTTTCTTATCAAGTTGGAATATTTGATAGTCGCGTCCTTGGACAGCTCTTCCAGCATACCAATCCATGTTTGGATCGTCAGGTTTTTCCCTGTGGATTTGCACCTTGGATGCTCCAACAGTCTTACCTTCTGGGTTTACTACATATCTTTGGATTACATACTTTTCTGTTTTATTGACAGCTATAATCCTCGTACCGACCTTGTATGGGTCCTTACTTTTATCTGTATAGCCTGTCCATCTATGGTCTCCCAGAGTCCATGTAGAAGAATCTCTTCCTCCTACGTTGACCCAATTGTCATCATCCGCAAGGATTGATTTGTTTACATTGATATTGGTGTTGTTTTCTGGGCCTTTTAGGTATTGGTAGATTTTTACTCCCTCATCATTTACAACTAAGGACCATTTTTGATCCGATTTCTTGTAGCCTGATGGGGCTTCAAGTTCTATAACGGTGTAGATACCTTTTGGTAGTTTCTTATCAAACGCAACCAAACCATTTTCATTTGATTGACCTGTAGTAAATGGGGTTTCTTTGCCATTAGCATAGGAAGATACGAGGAATTTCGCTCCCTTGAGTGGACCTCCGTCTTCGTCCTTCTTGTAGATTTTAAATTCCTTGCCTTTTGGTTTGTTGGATATCTTTAGGAATATATTTTGACCTACAACTGCATTCCCCTCGACATTGATACCAGTTTCTGTGATTGTTACAGTTCCATCAGTTACTACGTCAACTTGCCATTTTTTGTTAGACTTTACATAGTCTGTTGGTGCTTGAATTTCTTCTAGTCTGTACCTACCAGGTTTTAAATTATCAAAGGTAAGCACTCCATTGGTATCTGTTCGTCTGTAAATTCGTCTTTTGAGCTTATCTATTAGAACAAATTCTGCTCCAGCTAGTTTCTTATTTGGATTAGATGCGTCTAATTTGATGATGTTGAACTTGGCTGGGGTGTAGGATTTATTTATCATCATTACATCCTGACTGTAGAATTTTGGTATTTCTTTTTTTGCTTGTTGGGCAACAGCCGAGTTCGAGTTTACTTTGGATGCAAATCCTGATTCTTGATAGCTTGGTCGGTTAGGATTTGAGAGTCCACGATTGTTTGCCATGTAGAATACTCTGAATTTGTTTCTGAATTTTTGGAGGTCATTTACCTTGAAGGTTTGTTCGATTACATAACCCTCGTTCATAGAAGAGATTCGTGGCATAGATATTTTGAGTGGAGTCCATTCATTCATCTTGCCAGTATTCTTGATTTGTGTCGGATCGTATTCAACCCCGATTCCATTTTGTCTATCAGAAAAATAGTTATTATAATCAACTGACCCGCTGAATACTCGTTCATAGGTGTATGGATCTCTTTCAGGTCTGACACCCATTGATAGGGGCATGTTCGCTACGTTTGATGTTATTTGCGGTGTATCAGGGTCTGCTTTTGGTAAACATCTATAGATTTTTATATCCTCTAAGCCGAAAGCTGGATAATCTCCCGCTATTGGCCAACGTATCATATTTGTATCAGACCTATAGTTTGTTGTAGCCCAGTTAAAGTAAAGAGTCCTAGATTCTTTATTTGGACTTTTCTTTGGGTTATAGTAGGCAATTGCTGTAAAGTACCATTGTCCATCTTTTAGGTAGACATCCCTAAAGTAATAGGCCTGGGCTGGTGAATTACCATCCCTTGCATCGTAGTCTTCATAGTTGGCATTAACCATAAATGATAGTACGGGGTTGCTTGAAGCATCAAAGTTTCCACTATTTCCTGGCGCTACTTGGATTACATAGTTATAGATACCATTTCTCTTTGCTGAATACTTGGATGGGATAATGCCCTCGATTTCTAGGTTGAAGGTTGTTTCTCCATTGCCAGAATTTCCATTAAATACATAAGTCAACAAGTTTGTATCGTAGTCAAAGTAAGGATCTGCTATATCGACTCCTTGAGAGTTTTTGATAGTAGGAATTTTGTTAACGTATTGAGTTAAGTCCAAGTTTTTGTCGAATTGAATTTCAAATCTCTTACCCTTGGAGGAATCTTTTACCTTGATATTTGCCTTATACTTGTAGGATTCATATCGGTAGGCCTCCCAAATGCCAGGGCGTTGGCCAAAAGATCCATATCTATTTTCAACAAGTTCAATTGATTGACTTACATGTATTACAGGAGCTTTCTTGTCCGTATCTTCTACTATTTTATTGTCTATCCAATAGTCAACACCATTTGTAGGTGTACCTTCTCCCTCTTTAAATCGAGGATTGTAGAAAACCTGTTGTTTGCTATCGACTGTAACATCAAAGACTACTTGTGATTCTTGGTAGTTGTCAGGGCTTTGTAGTTCTTCTATTACATACTTTCCTTCAGGAAGGTCTCCAAAGTTAACTTCCCCCTTGCTATCTGATACTAAGGTCTTAATAATCTTGGTGCTGTTTTGGGCCTTGATTGTAAATGTTGCTCCAGCAAGTGGTTTTTTGTTTTGGTCAACTTTCTTTATTTCCACTGGTTTCGTTTTGAACTTTTCGTTAGTGACATTTACTATGGTGTTTTTCCCCGCACTAGTGTTAGAGAATTTAACAGCATTGCCTTCTAGTTTTGCCTGATTACTATCCCTATCTGTTAGCCAGTCGTATTTTAGTTGTTCACTCTGTGATATTTTACCTTTTACTTCTACCAAGAAGCCCCAGTTTCCATTAAACCTATCCTTAGGAAAGCTTATTGTGTAGGCCTTTTCTCCATCATATTTTGAACCTCTTATCGGATGCTCACTGGCAACATTTAATACTTGATCCAAATGAATCTCACCCATGTTTTGAATGTTCATTCGGCGTTGAACTTCGTTTCTAATTTCTGGCATAACATCATATACTTTTATATCGCTGATTTTATTATCAACTGACATATTAAGTATTGTGTCTCTGTCTGTCGTGCCTCCATTGATACTACCCAAGGCTCTTAGGTAGATATATGTTTTGAAGTTTCCTTCATCATCAACTGTACCAAAGTGCATAGTGTTCATATAACCTGGATAGTCGGGATGTTTGATTGTAGCTGTTGGAGATGCTCCACCTTTGACGGTTGCGTACTTTCCTTCTGCACTTACTCTTCCTTCTATGTCGACAGAAATAGTTGTGTTGTTATCGTTAAGCTTGTAGCCATCTGGTGCTCTAGTTTCTATGAGTTGGTAAGATCCTGGTGCAAGGTTTTTGAATGTCGCCTCACCATTCTCATCAGTTTCGACTTCGGGGCCACCTAGAAGTTGGAATCTCGCTCCAGGAAGCGTCTTTTTTGTTTCTTTATCGGTCTTGACAAGAGTAAATGACCCATACTTTTTCTCTACATATTCAACCCCTTTGTTTTGGAGGTAATGCATGTGCTCTGTTTTTAAATACCAACTATAGTTTTCGAAAAATCGGAAGGTCTTTTTTTCCTTTATATTGTTATTTACTACGGTTTGTTCTACTTTTTCTGGCAAGTCTTGGATAACACGGGATCTATATTTAGTAAAGCTTCCATCCTTTGCAATCTTCCATGTTTTTACATTTGGTATTACGAAAAATCTACTGGTTACTGTGCCATCATCACTGGCAGGTTGGGTTGTTTCTCCCAAGACTTCTTCATTTTCATCTTCTGCATTGACAACTTTTATGGTATGTTTAGGAATTTTTGCTCCATTTTCCATTGACCAATCTTGTCGAATAGCCAAGTCTATTGCCTTAGATATATCTACTCCACCTAGGCTATATTTTTGCTTGGTCATATCCAAGTTCGCTTGGTATTCGTAGGCTGCAATTGTTCCTACTGGTTGATCAGTGTTTGGATTTGTGTATTGGTCTGGGATGGTTCCATTCAAGTTATTTTCTGATACTTTTATCATCTTACCAAATGTATCACGGTTATTTTTATTTGTATCTACTTGATAGACTGCCATCTGGGATGATGTTAGGATTTGATTTTTGAGAGTTCTGGTTTCTAGTGGAAGCTTGGTTTCTTTTTTCTTTCCATTATCGTCTTTCTCATCTCCAGTGGAAATGGCATCCGTTACAGTCCATTTGGATGAAGTATCATTGGCAAATTCACCCCTGATTGTAGTTCTGTTGTTTATGCCTACACGGGTTGGTGTTTCTTCTATGACCTTTTCTTTTGTGTAACCTTCTACAGCGACAGCTCTTTTCGCACCAAGTTTGTCTTTTACAATTGTAGATATGTCGAGCATATATTTTTCTTGTTTGTTGACTACTGGTGTGTAGAAGGTTAGGGTTAGGTCTCTGGTATTTGTTTCATGGTCGTAGTGTTTGGAATCGTTGATGCCAAGATTTCCTTTGATAGGGTTGTCGGACAAGTTGTGGGATGGAGTTTGAATTTCGCCAAGTCCTGAGCCCTTCACTGTTGTGAAGTTCATTTTGAAGTTTAAAGAGTTTAAGTCTTTATCTGATGCCACCATGACTTTCCAATTGTAACCCTTTAGTTCACCATCTTGGATATCAGGTAGGGCTGTCGCATCCATGTTGACCTTGTAGTTTTCGTTATCTGGCTCAATTATTTGGGTTACATCATGCCTGCCTGGTTCTATGATTGATCCAGCAGGATTACCATTCTTGTCAACTTTTTGTGGGAGAAGGTCTCTTGGTGGGTCGTTTACTCCTAAACCTTTTACCTTGTTTATTACTGTGAATGTTTCATCCTCATCTAAGGTTATATTATCAGGCTTGTAGTCGACTGGAACATTTATTGGCAATTCTAGATCTTCTTTGATTTCCTCAGCGATTTGATATCTTATCTTGTTTTCATCAGGAAAGTATTTTGGTCTAGCTATGACTCTGCCATTATATTCGATGTTTGGTAATGAATCATGGTCGTTTACCTTGAGTTTATCATCTAGGATTATATCAAAATATTGGTGGGTCCCGATAGGACCATCTTTAGTTGATGCCAAGAAGATTGTCTGGATAATAAATTTCTTGCCTTCAAGGTCTGGTTTTGAGTTCTTTACAAAGAACATCTGTGGTTTGAAGTCTTTATCGGCGTATTTTTCAATCAAGGCTTTTAAGGCATCCTCATTGTCAGCCATAAGCTTAGCTTGGTCAGATCTTTGTAGCTTGTATTTTTCTCCTAGTTCTGTTAGGAACTTTTGGATTTCTACTAGACCGTTTTTCTCATCGGCTAGGGCTTTTTTTAGTTCCTTGTCAGCCTTTTGGAGATTTGTTAGACCTAGTAGGGACTTGACTCCTTCTAGTAGGCCCTTCTTTTCTTCTTTATTTTGAGCTTTTCCTTTTTCCTCTTTTATTAGTTTTGATAGTTCTTCCTTCTTTTTTTCTTTCTCTTCTTTTGTGGCAGATTGAGCTTCTTTCTTTATTTCGGTACTTGAAGTTTTGTCTTGTTTTTTATCTGCTTGAGCTTTTTCTTTTTCGGAAGGAGAGTTTTTATTTTCCTTTGCTGGCTTGTTTTCTTTGTTTGCTTCTTTTTTATTACTATCAGTTGCCTTAGAAGTGTTTTTGTTAGTTTCTTCTTTTTTATTTTGGTCAGCCTTAGCTTTTTCTTCTTTTTCTTTTTCCTTCTTAGCTTCTTCTTTTTTATTTGCTTCTGCTTCTTTTTCTTCTTTAGCCTTTGCTTCGGCAGCCTTTTTTTCTTTTTCTTCGGCTGCTTTTTTGTCCTCAGCTTTCTTTTCCTTGGCTATTCTTTTTTCTTCTTCTGCCTTGGCTTTTTCTTCGGCTTGTTTTTTCTTTTCTTCCTTCTTCGAATGGGCTTCGTCATCGTCTGATGATTTGTCTTCTTCTTTTACGAAGCGTGGGCTTTTTACTTCTCTGGAGTTTATAGCGTATTTTTCTATGCTCGTATCTTTTTTGTTTACCTTGCTTCTTACTGTTAGTTTTAGGATGTAGGAAGCTGGTAGGTCTAGGTCTAGTTTTTCTTGGTAAGGGATTTTTGTTGAGTATTCTTTTTGGAGGGCAAAGCCTTTGTCGCTTGCCTTGTAGTAGTCGAGATAGATTTCTGTGTTTTCTTCTTTTATGTTTGTTAGGGAGAGTTTGTATTCGATTTTGTTTTTTTCTTGGGCTTTGGATTCTTCGTCTGCCTTGTCTTTGGAGATTAGGTAGTCGGTGTAGTTTATTTCGTCTGCCTTTTCTTCGCTTTCTTCTTTTTTGTAGTTTATGGTTCTAAGTTCGTCTTCGCCTTCTTTGATGTGGGTTAGTCTTAGTTCTTTTTCTTCTGGGTCATCTTCTTTTTGGTATTCGATGAATTTGTAGGATATTCTTTGAAGGTCTATGTTTGTTTGACCTTGGTCTAGGGATAGGTCAAAGGAGTATAGTTTTTTGTTGTCTATTGTTTTTTTGTCGATTGTTCCTTCTAGGGTGTAGGTTATTTCTTTTTCTATGCTTGGTGTTGTTATTGTTTTGCTATGTAGGCTCTTGTCATCGTCCGCCTTGTTTTCTTGTATTTTTGTTTCTTTGCCGTCTAGGAGGATTTTTGTTATTTTGATGTCCTTTAGGGCTTGGGTCTTGTATGTTATAAGGCTTAGATTTAGTGGGGAGTCTGATTTTGTTGATGCTTGTTTTTTTGTTACTTTTATTTCATAGATTATGGCATCTTCTTTGTTATTTAGTTTGGCTTTTTGGCTTATGGTGTAGTTGTTTTTGTTTTCTTCTAGCCTTTGAGGGTTTTGGTCCATGGATGTTTGTGTTTCTGTTTGCTCTTTTCTTTCTTCATTGTTAGGATCTTCCTCAGTGCTTTCTTGGTCATCGTCTATATAGCTTTGTTGGTTTTTTTCTCCTGAGTCTGCTATTCTTATTGATGTTGGCATTTGTTTTGGCTTTTTTGCCATGGATATGGCATAGACATTGGTTGGTATGCACATAGTGATGGCTAGGGTCAAGGAAAATAGCTTGACCATAAACTCTCTAATTCTTCTCTTCATACTTCTTCCCTCCGATTATAAGTGCTTATAAAAGTGCAAGGATGAGATTTTTATTGCAAAATTCCATGATTGCTACATAAATTCGTAAATTACTATACTAATTTAAATAGAGAAATTATTCTTAGTATCCTGCTTATTATTATTTTAACTGATATATAAAATAAATACAATACTTTTTAAGATTATTTTTATATCATTATATCAAAAACCCAATTTGTCTAAAAAATTTTCAATAAAGTTATAAAATAACTGTCATTTACGCAAGGTGTCGCAAAAGCTATGAACTTTGCCTTTTTTTGAAAGCTTGTAGGGGTTGATATTTGCAGATTATTTACACCTAGCATAAACTTAAAAGATACTTACTTAATAAAGGCGTTAATAAATCATCCTACTCGTTAAAAATTTTAGATAAATTGTTTGTAGCTAGGTGGAGGCTTAAAAAGGGAAATATTTTTAACTTCCTTCTATATATATATGATATGCTTCTTTCTTGGTGCTTTTTGCTAGTTTTATAAAGATGATAAGACTTTTTGCTTTGGGGTGCTGATTAGAAAGAGCTAATCTTAAATCTAAATCTGCTAGTAGGAGTTGACATACTAAGAGTTTGCCATTTTTATTAGAACACACCATCTGACCTAGGAAGAAGCCTTGCTTTTATATGAAGATATCCTTGCGTATTCGTTGGCTTGGAGCTTAGATTTATCTGTTAGATTTCTTGTATCATATACCCATAGTCATTCTATGGACAAAAACAATGGAATACTATACATTAAACATAGTGTTGTGGAATGTTTTAGATTTCTATAGCTTTGACTATTTTGAGGAGACTACAACCACATAACTATGTTTTTTTGTTAATTAGTTAGATATCGCTAGACGATTTATTGTACAAGGATACGAGGCATAACTTATGTGGACGCACAACAATAATTTTAAGGAGTTTTCTATGATTTATTTGGGTATTGATGTTTCTAAGTTTAAGCACAACTGCTTTCTTGCTGATGAGGATGACTTCGATAAGGGGTGTCATTTTGAAATTAAGAATTCTAAAGAAGGTTTTGAGTATTTACTGAGAAAACTTTCTGATTTTAATAAAGATAAAATTAGAATAGGATTAGAATCAACCGGTCACTATCATCTCAATCTTTCAAGATTTCTACTAGATTTGAATTTTAACATTCATTTCTTTAACCCTTATCAAACTAGTCTTTACAGAAAGGCTGATAGTTTTAGAAATACAAAAACTGACAAAGTTGATGCTTTCTTCATTGCAAAGCTTCTAAGAGCTACTTGCTCTAATCCTACTCATAATGAATTGTATCATAATTATGAACTTAAGTCACTAACTAGGTATAAATCTTCTTTAAAAAATGATAGGGCTAAGCTTAAAAATACTATTGTAGGGCATTTAGATTTAATATTTCCTGAATTAGATAAAGTGTGCAAGGATGTATTCTGCAAATACACATTAGAAGTATTAAAAGAATATCCATCAGTAGATAAGATTGCCAATGCTAACCTAACTAGGCTAACTAACCTAATTAAAAAGGCTTCTAATGGTAGTCATTCTAAAGATAAGGCCAGAGAAATTAGGGAGGCTGCAAGGAAGTCTATAGGTATTAATTCACCTGCTGTATCTTTTAGGTTAGTTCAAGATATTAAAGCCTTAGAATTCTTAATAGAGCAAATTGATGAAGTCAATGAGCAAATCAAAGCACTCTTAGATGAAATGGATAATCCAATAATGTCTATACCTGGAGTAGGTATAGAGATAGGGCCTAGTCTAATAGCTGAAATTGGAAACATAGAAAATTTTGAAAGCCCAAGCAAACTCTTAGCCTATGCAGGACTTGATCCATCAATTAACCAATCAGGAACAATGAATTCATCCTACAGTAGCATGAGCAAAAGAGGAAGTTCATACTTAAGGGACGCTCTATTCCTAGCAGCCTTTCTCATATGCCAAAATGATGAAACGTTTAGACTCTACTATGAGAAAAAGAAAAGTGAAGGTAAACATCATTACGTAGCTTTAACCAATGTAGCTAGAAAATTGACCAGGGTAATATTTTATCTTTTAAAAAACAATCAGAAATTTGTAAGTCAATCAAGCTAAGCAGATATTAAATTTAATCCAAATTTTAAGCTATCAAAAGTGATAGCTTATTTGTCATGCCTAGAATTCGTTATTTTACCTAGCGAAAGTCTATTAGCATTGAATAAATTAGGATTTTATTCAACTTTTTATTAATTTTAATTTATTAATTATTACTTGACTTCCGATAGTTGGTCTCCTCACTTCGTTGAAAGTGGTACAGAAATTCAAACTATTTTTTCATATTTTTAGTGACAGTTTGTTCCCTCACTGAGAGTGAAGTTTTGTAAATTCACTCTCAGTGAGGATTTTCTTTATTTGTTCATATTTTTCCTCTTCGCTATATTGAGTTTTTACATACTTGGATAACGGTGTGATATATCCTATTGAGCTATGTAGTCTTTGGGTATTGTAATAGTATATCCGATATTCTACTATTATGATATATTCATTTATTTTTAAATGGTCCGTTTTTCCTATTTCTGTTTTCATGCTGTTAAATAGTGTCCCTATATATCTATTGTCTACTGCTTTTCTAGGGCGTGACATACTTTGAGTTATTTTATATTCTTTTAAAGTGTCACGATATGTTTTACTTACGAATGGGCTTCCTCTGTCTGATGATATCATTGTTGGTATGCAATATTTCTTTATGGATTTTTCTATTGTTTCTATTGCTACTTGGCTATTGTTTTTGTTGCTTATGGTGTAACCTACTATCATTCTTGTGTTTATTGATATTGTTACACATATGTATATTTTCTTGTTTTCTATTTTTTCTTCTGTGAAGTCTATTGACCATATCTCTTAATCTCGTTCATTTTTGCTTAGGTGGTTCAGTTTGTTTTCCGCTCTATATTCTTTTGTATTTTTGCTTGTATGCACATTTTTTATTTTATTTGATTTATATCTTGCTTCTAATTTTAGTTCTTTTAGTATCTTGCTTATTTTGTTTTCAGACATTTTTATACCATAGTTTTTTAGGTATATTTTTAGTCTTCTTCTTCCGTAAGTTCCGAAGTTTTCGTAGAATGCTTTTTCTACAATTTTAATCTCTTCTTCGCTAAAGTATTTATTTACTGGGTGCTTTTTCCTGTAGTAATAGTTTGTTTTCTTTATTTCTTATGTTTTGCATACTTTGCTTACAGGATATTCTTTTAGTTTGTCTAGGGCAAAGTCTACCTTTTCTCTTTCTTTTGAGCAAAGTATTCGTTGGCTTTTTTTAATATTTCATTCTCCATTTTAAGATCATCTAGTTCTTTTCTAAGCTTTACTAGCTCTTTTGCGTTTATTACGCTTTTGTTGGTAAATGATTGTTTTCCTTCTTCTAGATATTGTTTTTTCCATCTGTGTATTGTTTGTCTGTCTAAATCATACATTTCACACAGTTCTCTAACGCTTTTATTTGCTTTTAGGTGCATTTCTACTACATTTATTTTGAATTCTGGGTTAAATGTTCTTCTTAAATCTTTTGGCATGACTTCTCTCCTTTGTCATTAAGAGATTTGTTTGAATTCATTATACCAGCTTCGTTCGAATGACAGAGGGGAATGTTCGTTCGGATTTACAGTGAGGGTATTGTTGGATTTATAGAGATGGTGACTTGGTCGGATTGACAGACAGAGCTCTTTGTTTGAAATTCAAATAGAGTTCCTATTCGTTTGTTTTTTAGAGAAGCTTTTTGCCTTGGACTTGTGGGGCTTTCATGGCTATTATTATGTATAAGAAAACTGCCCTAGGAGTTGGGCAGTTGCATTCTAATATTATAGTATGTTTTGTAGATTTTTTATTTTAGCTGACTAATTTACTTATTGGGCATCCCTCCTTGAGCAAGTTTATATTTCTGATCTTTGTTTGTTGATAGGAGTTAAAGATCTTTTGTTTTTTTTCTTTTTCTGAATAGACTTTCCATGTTCCATTTAAGATGAAGTTTTGGCCCTTATTTTCGATAAAGGCCTTAACATCATCTAGGGGATAGCCTAGAAAGAGTCCTATCTCGTGAGGAAAGTCTTGTATTCGTAGTCTTTGAGATAGGGTTTTCAGGCATGAATCGATATTGTTACTATTATAGCCTAGTTGTTCAATGAATGATTGGATTTCCTCATCTTGGAGGATTTTTTCTAGTTGGTTTTTTCTATATACTAGGACTAGGTAACCCTTATTCTTTTTGGCTATTAGTCTAAAGTGCAAGTCGCATGAGGGACATTTTTTGACACACCCTTGCCAAGTTTTGATCAGACACCTTACATAGCTTGTATCTTCTGATCTTATTTGGAAAAGATTTGCTGCTTTTATTCCCGCAAGGACTGGGGATGCGTGATAGACTAGTAGATCCTCTCTCATTTTATTTTTTCTAATAGACTCTTAGCAAGTGCTCTTACTTGATCAAGAGCTTCATCGTCTGGATCGTCATAGGCAATAAGACCATCAGCTGCAAGGTTGATTCCGTCATCTTTGCATCTTTCTTGCCAGTCATACATCCATTGGCCATCATTCCATTCATAAGAGCCGAAGATTACTGTTGGTTTGTTTTCTAGATCGTTTTCTACTTCTTCAAACATTGGTTCGAATTCGCCATCTTCTAGTTGTTCATTTCCCATTGCTGGACATCCAAAAGCAAATCCATCGAAGTCTGCGATATTGTCTTTGCTAAATTCTCCAGCGAAGAATAGTTCTGCTTCTTGTCCTTCTGCCTTAACTGCTTCAAGGAATGTTTCTGCCATCTTTTCTGTGTGACCTGTTCCTGACCAATATATTACTGCTACTTTTGCCATTTTTTTATTCTCCTTTAATTTTCAAAATTTTTATGTTAACTTCATCTAGTGATGATAGTGATAACCTTTATCAGTATTTTTGTAAAAAAAATTAAGTTTCCTTAATTTTTAGCATCCACAACCACATGATGAGTGGTGATCTTTCTTTGATGAGTCACAAGCTGTGCAGTCCTTGCATCCAGCATGGCCATCTTCTGCTATAAATCTTGTGTAAATTACATAAGCACATACAGCAAGAATTATTATAAGTAAAATTATTGATTGTATGTTCATATTGTTCTCCTTTTTTTTAGGGAAGAGCCCTCCTCCAAGCCTATGATAGGCTTGGAGAAAGTAGTTGGTATTAAGCTACGGATTCTTCGTAGCTTAATACTTTCTTTCCTTTGGATGGTTTTCTAATTAATAGATAGATTAGTAGGATTAATCCTGCGAAGCCAAGGATTGTTCCAATGTTGAATATTCCGTATAGGATGAGGTTTGCTATGTTGTAGAAAATTAGAGATACTAGGTAAGCAAAGCCCATTTGATAAGCTATTGTTAGGGCTGTCCATTTGTTATCTGCCATTTCTGTCTTGATAGCTCCTACTGCTGCGAAGCATGGCATGCAGAGCATGTTGAATAATAGGAAGGAGTATCCAGCTACTGGTGTTGCTAGGGCGTGGTTGAAGGCTGTTAGTAATTCTTGTGATTCTTCAGTTACTTCTGCACCTAGACCAAGTACAACTCCCATTGTTGCTACTACGTTCTCTTTGGCAACGAAGCCTGTGATTGTAGCAACTGTTGCTTGCCATGAATCAAAGCCTATTGGCTTAAAGATTACAGCAATGATTGATCCTAAGCTTGCAAGGATTGATGTTTCTGTGTCAGCTTCAACTAGGTTTAGTCTGAAGTCGAAGTTAGACAAGAGCCAAATAACTATTGTTGATAGGAATATTACTGTTCCAGCTCTTTTTGCGTAAGCTTTAGATTTGTTGTAGACATCTGTTACGACTGATTTTGCTCTTGGAGCATGGTAAGGAGGTAATTCCATTATGAATGGTGCTGGATCAGCTTGTAATTCCTTGAATTTCTTTAAGATGATACCAGAAACAACTATACTAGCAATACCTATCATGTAGAATGAGAAGGATACTAGAGCTGAGTGTTCTGGGAAGAATGCACCTACGATTAGGGCAATTACTGGTAGTTTAGCAGAGCATGGCATGAAGGTTGATGTCATGATTGTGATTTTTCTATCTCTGTCAGACTCTATTGTTCTTGATGCTTGGACACCTGGTACACCACATCCTGTTGCTATCATGGCTGGGATGAAAGATTTACCTGAAAGTCCAAATCTTCTGAAGACTCTGTCCATGACGAAGGCAACCCTTGCCATGTATCCGACATCTTCTAGGATACTTAGGAGGGCAAATAGTACCATCATTTGTGGTAGGAAGCCAAGTACAGCTCCAACACCGGCGATGATACCATCTGTAACAAGTGAATGAAGAACTGGGTTAATGCCCATAGCATCCATTGCACTAGAAGCCCAAGGAGTAAGGGTGTCTTCGAAGAAGCCATTTACCGCGTCCGTTCCCATAGTTCCTGGTGATTTTTGATATACTGACAAGAAGTAAACTAAGAACATTACTAGGGCAAAGATTGGTAGACCAAAAATTCTGCTAGTAACAATCTTATCTATCTTATCAGTTATTGATAGTTTTGGTTTTGCTTTAACAAGAACTTCGCTTGAAAGTTCTTCTAGATTTGCATATCTTGCTGAAGTTATGATACTTTCTGCATTATCTTCTTCTTTTTGTTCGTATTCTTCTCTGATTTTAGCTACAGCATTAAGATCTGATGTTGAAATATTTAAGTGTTCTAGGCTTTCCTCGTCATTTTCGAAAAGCTTAATTGCATAATATCTTGATAATTTGTCATCAATTTTTTTAGAATAATCATTTTCAATCTTAGCTAAAACTTCTTCAAGTTCATCATCAAAAACAAGTGGCTTTGGACTAACATTTTTATCCTTTAGCTCAACTGCTTCTTTGATTAGCTTATCAATACCTTGGCTTTTCATAGCGACAATTTCTACGATTGGACAAGAAAGCTTCTTTGATAGGGCTTCTACGTCAATCTTATCACCCTTAGCCTTTACTATATCCATCATGTTTAGGGCTATAATAACTGGAATATTAAGCTCTAACAATTGGCTAGTTAGGTAGAGGTTTCTAACTAGGTTTGAACCATCGACTAAGTTTATGATTAGGTCTGGTCTTTCACCAACTAGATATTGTCTACTAACAACTTCTTCCATTGTATATGGAGAAAGTGAATAAATACCTGGAAGGTCTTCGATTATTATATCTTTGTGACCCCTAAGGACACCTTGTTTCTTATCTACAGTTACTCCTGGCCAGTTACCAACTCTTTGATTAGAACCTGTTAGGTCATTGAAAAGTGTGGTTTTACCTGAGTTTGGGTTTCCTGCGAGTGCTATTTTATAAGTCATATCTCTTCCACCTCGATATTCTTTGCATCTTCTTTTCTGATAGTAAGTTCATATCCTCTGAGGCTGATTTGGATAGGATCTCCCAAAGGTGCGACCTTTCTTATGTACAACTCGGTACTCTTAGTAATACCCATATCCATAATTCTTCTTTTTGTAGGTGAATCTCCTTTGATTTTGCCTACCTTGACAGTCTTTCCAACTGCCACTTGATCTAAAGTTTTCATCTAAATCTCCTTAACTATAATTCGTTTAGCCAAATCCTTGCTCAAGGCAAAGCGGTTGCCATCGATAACAAAAATATAGTTGATTCCATCAAATTTTTGTAAGCTAATGATTCTGCCCTTGGCAAAACCAAGATTGTTCAAATGTTTTTTGACAGCATCTGTCCCCTTGATGTTGACAATTTCTGCTGTTTCGCCTTCATTTAATAATGTTACTGGCATAAGATCTCCAATCTATATGTTAATTACAATTTATTTTAGAAATATTGTAATTTAACTAAATTTTCATTTGTTAACCTCTAGCTATAATATATCACATTAAGAAATAATAATCAATATCAAAAGAAAATAATTTTTATTTTCATTGTTTTGTTGAAATACTGGGTTTGTTAATGTTTTCTTGGCTTAAATTCATGAAAAAATCGGAAATAAATTTTCGATTTAGAAAATTTTCTTTAAAAAATTTTATATTTTTGAAATAATTTGGGTACTCATTAATTGTTTTTGCTTTTTATAAGACTTGTTAGTTGGATTGCCCTATTGGAAAGAAAGCTCGCTTAAAGGAGCAAAGGCTAGGTTAGAATTTCTTTTTTTGACGTCTTATTGTTACTTAACTTTTAGATTTGCTTGTGAGATTCCTCGCTTCCCCGTTTAAGCTCTGTCGGAATGACAGGACGGACTGTCATACAGAGGTGCGGAGCAACACCCTATGTCATCCCGAATGAGCAAGCAAGCTTTCGAGGAGGGATCTCTTTCTTTGTCGTCTTTTTTCTCCTTGACTCTTAGACTTACTTGTGAGATTTCTCCTCACTTCGTTCGTTCGAAATGACAGGAGGAATGTTCGTACTACATGACACACGTCATCCTAAGGAATATTAGTTGGAATGACAGTAGGTGGCCGTTCGTTCACTTTCCTTCATTGTGGAAAGAAATATTAGAAATGACTGTGGATGAGCATTCATATGAAATAAAAAGTGTGGGGTGTTAAGGCTTAGTTATTGGGGTTTTTCATAATTTTTACGGGAAAGACTTATAAAATATTATAAGAAAAAAGAGTGGCTATTCGTTTTTACAGGATGATATGTCAGTCGACTGTTTTTTCGAATTTCCACTCTTTATTTTTTAGTTTCTCACTCTGATATAGCCCATAGGGTTATAGAGAGCCCAGGATGTGTTTCTTAGGAGGTCTGCTCCGAATACTATTTGGATGTCTTTGTCATTTAGGGCTTTTTCTACTTGGCTTGTTGGTAGGTGGACTTGGTTTTCATCTATGGTGAAGGTGAATTTGCTTTCATAGAGGACTTCGTCTTCTTCTATGCCTAGTAGGTCAATGGTTTGTTTTACATCTTCGTTTTCTACTCGCATGGTCTTTGCTATATTTTCAGAAATTATAGTGAGGGGGCGAGATGTGTCTATAGCTGCCTTGTAGGTTTTTTTGTTAAAGATTAGCTTAAAGACTGGGGTATTGTCCTTGCCTTTTCTTGTTTGCCTTTTGATATCTGAGCTTTGGACTTCGAATTGACCCTTTCTTAAATCTCCCCTAAAGACTAGTTGGCTTATGATATTCCAACCTAGGATTATGTCTGCTGGGAATTTGTTGCCAAATTGGTCATCTTTAAGCTTGATTACTTGGTCTTTGCAGATTACAACTGGCACGTCAAGAAGTTTTAGGGCTCCTAGGGTCATTGATGAGAGTTTCGCCCTCCTGAAGCCCCTTTCTTTGTCAATTGCTTCTTTGTCTATGTATGTTATGTCAAGTTCTTTTGCTAGGCTTTCTGGTATTAGGGTGTTTCCCCTTGTGTCAAACATAGCTGTTACTGGTTTTTTGTCCACTAGAATGCCGATAAATATATAGTTTAGGTATTTTTGATCTGATACTGGTATTGGTGTAAATTCCATTGGGTCTCCTTTTGTTATTCTTATTAATATTATAACATATATTTGCATTTTAAAAATCCCACTAGTTGGGATTTTCTTGTGGGATTAGTTGATATTTATTTCTTGGTCAAGTCTTTGGATAAGCTCTTCAATGTTTTGCCTAAAGTCCCTAAGCTCAGCAAGTTTTTTCTTGATTTCGCCGTTTACCCTAAGGTCGGTAAAGATGTTATCGAAGAATACGTCGAAGAAGTTATCCTCCATGGTGTCGGATATTTCTAGGGGTAGGGAAATGTCGACATCTTTTAGTTCTTTTCTGAGCTCTTCTAATTCCAGAGTCATTCTTTCGATTTCCTTGTTGGCTTTTTTGATTTTGCTTCTTTTCATTAAGCTTGTTATGCCTTCTCCTCCAAGGAGGTCAAAAAGTGACCAGTTTGATGCCGATTTTAGAAAGTTAAGGGCTTCATCTGTGCTTTTTAAGACGACTTGTGCTTTTTCTTTTGCTTCTTGCAATTCTTGTAATCTTGCCATAAATACTCCTTTAAATGTTAAGATATATTCTAAGTAGTCCCAATATTAGGATATGAACTGGATAAAATAGATAGTTTATCCATTTGTTTTGCTTGCCTCTTTTTCCATTATAGCAAATTGTAAGGGCGAATCCCAAAAAAGAATATAGCTCCTTGATTATTGAAAGATAGGCAAGACCTGCCGAAAGAATCGGATAATCGTAGAATATATAGAAGATGTAGGCTAAGATTATGGCGTGGTAGTCATAGTCTAGGCTTAGAAACATCGCTATAAAAGAAAAGGCTATTACGATTATGATTGATCCTATATACCAGATATATCTACTTCTTATTTTTGTTTTTAGGCTATCAATAATCCATATTGTTATAAGGCAAAGGGCTAGGGTAAACATCATGTTGTTCCAGTAGGGATCGAAAAGCTCTTTGGATGTGAATAGGTCGAAGGGGATTTCTGATATAAGGCCAAATATTAGGAGATTAAGGAGGTATTTAGCCCTTGATTTCGTCTTAAAGTATCCCTCAACTATAAAAAATATGAAGATTGGAAAGGCTATCCTTCCTAGGATGGATAGGAAATTGGATAGGTAAAGGAGAAAGCCCCTACCATCTAAGAAGGGGGTAATTAGAGCGTTATTTACATGGTCTATTAGCATTGATAAGAATGCTATATATTTTAGGCTAGCTCCGTCTAATATTTGTATTTTTTTGATTTTTGTATGATCAAATCGTTTTTGCATAAATCTCCTTTTTTGTCTTTAGCTGTTCATCTTCTCTTCTCGCATCTGTTCGTAAGTTTTATTGTTTATTTCATCAATTTTTGCCATATCGAAGTTCTTTTGGCCTAGCTTAATCTTGATATTATCTTGGATTAGGTTGTATATCACTGTTGCTATAGGCATTGATGTAACCATGCCTACAATTCCAAAGAGTCCAGCTCCTATGAAGACTGATATGAATATCCATATGGCTGGAAGACCCTGACGTTTGCCTATTACAAGGGGATATAGGATTTTTTCTTGTAATTGTTGGATGGCAAGGACAAAGACCAAGAAGACTAGGGCTTGGGATGGTGATTGGATAAAAATTAATATCACACCTATACCTGTTGCTATTAGGGGACCAAAGTATGGAATTATATCAAAGGCACCAACAAGAATTGCTATCATTCCTGCCATAGGAAGCTTTAGTAACAACATGCCTATAAAGCAAATAGTTCCGATAGACAAGCATGATAAAAGTTTTGTCTCAAAAAATCTTGAAAATGAGTCGTAGGTTAGTTTTGCAAAGTAGTTGATATGCTCGACAGTTTTATCATCAAAATTCGCATAGAACAATTTATTTGACCCATCTCTTAAGGCTTTCTTGTTCATTGATACATAAATCGAAAAGAAAAATCCCATAATTACAGACATTAGCCATGATGAGAAGGAGTTAAAGAGACTGGATGTTTTGCTAAGTAGTCCCATATCCTTACCATTTACTAGGCTTGTTATGTCTTTGGTGATGTTTTCTATGTCGAGTTTGTTTAGCTTGTTGATTACCTCGGCTGCTATTTGATTAAAGAGTTTTTGGTTGTTTAGATATTCTATAAGCTTATCCATAAAGACTGGAATATTATCAATTAGAGATGATATGGCAGCTACAAGTTCTGGTATGAATACTGTTAGCATTATGGTAAAAAGCCCAAAGAATATTATCCATGATAGGCTTAGGGATAGGGCGAGGACTAGGGTCCTGTGCTTATTTTTGTCTATGAGCCTACCAAAGAGTTTTTCTTGGAAAAAGTTCATAGGTAGGTTGATAATAAAGGCTATGACCAAGCCATACATAATTGGCCTAAATACAGAGTAGGCTCCTAGCAAAAGTCCCTTCAAAGCATCTATATACCAGAAGGCAAAAAATACTATAAGTAAGATTATACCTATCTTTAAAATTTCTTTGTTTTTATCTTCTAAAAATTTTCTATCGTTCATATGTACTCCAAAAAAATAAATGGCCCATGCCCTAGGTCAATGACCTTAGCTTATGGGAAATCCTAGCTAGAAAAGCATTGATTGGCAAGAGCCTTGATGTAAAAAATCAGTATCTATTTTGAATATCCTTGTCGTTATTTTCTTTGTTTTTCTTTTCGTATTCGGATCTTGTCATGACATCTACGATATTAACATTTACAGTAACGACATCAAGACCTGTCATTTCTTTTACATTACTTGTTACTACTCTTTTGATATCAGAAAAGATTCTTGTAGCATTTTTGCCATATTCTATTATTACGTCTAAATTTACCTTGGCTTCTTTCTCCCCAACTTCTACATTTACTCCTGCAGTTGAGTGTTCGTCACGACCAGAGAAGAAAGATCCGATGGAGTCGGCAATATTTCCCTTCATTTCTAGGATGCCGTCTACGTTCTTTATGGCAATTCTTGCAATTTTAGCTACAACCTTATCTTCTATTATAAGCTTGCTTTCTTCGTAAGCTAGTTCTCTTTTTTCATTGAGTTCTTTTATTGTTTCTTTATTTTCTGTCATCTTTTTCTCCTTTATCTAAATAGGCTCTTTAAAAAGTTTATATATTGGTAGTCCCTATCGAAATAGGCCCCAATAGTATAGGCTATAAACATAACAAGTATTATTCCCATGGTCCTAAAAAAGCCGAAGTTAAATAGGCAAAATAGGAAAATTAGACCTAGGCTAGAGGCTATAAGCTTAGCCTTATTTCTCCTATAAAAGGCTAGTCTTTTCTCTTTTTCCGCCTCTTCTTTGTCCATCCTTCTCATTTCTAGGTCATAGACAGTAAAATTTTTGGTATTTTCTTCTTTATTCTTATCCATTCCTAGTCCTTTTCCCTTCTATCCTTGGCTTTCTGGAAATACAAGTCTATTTCCATTTCTCTTAGACCTGTTAGCTCTTCTAAAGCTTTTCTTATTTCAGCTTTGATTGTTTCAGAAAGACTTAGCAAATCAACCTCATCACGAACTTCAATTTTAGAAGCTAGTTTTATTTTTCCTTCCTTGGTCAATATCTTTACATCTTGGCCAAGAGCTTTGACTCCAAATTTCTCTATGGCTATCCTTGCGAGGCTTTCTAGAGAGTATCGCTTGATAAGGATATTGCCAGCTTCATTTTCTATAAGATATTCATAATCAGTCTTTGACGATATGATTAAATCAATTATTATCATTATGGCAAGGGCTAGTAGGATTAATCCTAAGATAACAAATACCCTTCTAATATTAGGATTTTGTAAATAATAGAGGATAGCAAATAGCATATCTTGCTTGATGATTCCTACTGTTATAAAAATAGCACCCAAGAGGATCAATACTATAGCCATCAAGGAATAAATAAGTCTTTTAAATTTTCCCATAAGTCCTCCTCCTAATATTGATACCCCCATAAGGGTGCTTTAATCTTCTTATTCAATTTTAAGACTAAGACTAAGCCATTTGTGGTCGAGTTCATCTTTTTCACTTTCTAGATTTTTAATCTCGGAAAAAGTCCTTGCGACCAAGTCGCTATCTTCGTAGAAGCCTTCTTTTAGGCAAAGATCTGTTAGGTCTTTGATAGTTTTTTCTATCTCTTCTTGCCTTTCTTCTATTTCTCTGATATCGGCCTTAATCTTTCTAAGTTCATTTTTCTTGATATTTTCTTTTTGCCTATCCTTTTTGATTTGAGTCTTGGTTTGTAGGTCTTTTTTCTCATCTTCAAGATTCATCTCACGGAGCTTTTGTTCGTAATATGAGTAGTTACCTAAATATTCATCCATCCCATCTTTTTTCATCTCAAGGATTTTGCCAGCAATTTTATTTAGGAAGTACCTATCGTGGCTAATGATTAGGACGGTTCCCTCATAATCGAGGATGGCATCTTCTAAGATTTCCTTGCTATCTATGTCTAGGTGGTTGGTCGGCTCATCCATAAGGATAAAGTTGGTATCGGATATCATAAGTTTTAGTAGGGATATCCTCGATCTTTCTCCACCAGATAATTCTCCAACTAGCCTATTTACATCATCCTCATAGAACATAAATTTGGCTAGGTAGGATCTAATCTCATAGTTAGTAAGCATTGGGTAGGCCTTGGATACTTCTTCAAAGATAGTATTGTCTAGGTCGAGAGATTTCTGTTCCTGGTCAAAGTAGCCTATGTTAACTGATTGACCCAGCCTTAAATCTCCTCCACTTTTTGCTTCTTCTCCCATAATTATCCTAAAAAGAGTCGTCTTTCCTATACCATTTTCCCCGATTATGGCACATCTTTCTTTCCTATAAAGGTTAAAGGATATGTTTGAAAAAATCTCCTCCGGCCCGAAGGACTTAGCAAGGTCTTTTACCTTTAAGACATCGACTCCCGATTGGATACGAGGGGTGAATTTTAGATGCATTGAATCTCTTAGCTCGACTGGCTTTTCAATTCTTTCCATCTTATCTAGAAGTTTTTGCCTAGACCTTGATTGGGAAATGCCTCTTTTCCTCTTGCTACCGCCGAGATTTTTGAGCCTGTCGATAATTTCTTCTTGTCTTTCGATTTCTTTTTGTTGGGACTTGTATTGGTGAAGTCTTACTTCAAGGTCTTTTTTCCTTTGAGCCATAAAGGTCGTGTAGTTACCCTCATAGCTACTTAGCCTTCCATTTTCCAGCATAAAAATCTTATTTACAGTATTATCAAGAAAATACCTATCGTGGGAGATAACTATGACCGAGCCCTTGTAGTTTTTGATAAAAGTTTCAAGAAAGCGGATAGCCCCTATGTCAAGATGGTTGGTTGGCTCATCTAGTAAGATTAGGTCTGGTTTTTCTAAAAGTAGATGCGCAAGTTCCACTCTCGCCTTCTGACCTCCAGAAAGCTCGGATATGTTTTTGTCGAAGTCCTCCTTAGCAAAGCCCATGGCTGTTAGGGTGCCTTCGATTTCGCTTCTTATGGCATAGCCATTTTTGTCAGCAAATTCTTCGGACTTTTCTGTGTAAGACTTCATTATGAAATCAAGCTTTGTCGGATCTTTTTCCTTAGCCATGGCATGTTCTAGGGCTCTCATGTCCTCTTCTAGGCTTAGGAGATTGTCAAAGACACCCAAGACAAATTCATGGATGGTCATATCCGTATCAAGGCTAAGGATTTGCTTGAGATAACCTACTTTTGTGTCATTTGCTATATAGATTTCCCCAGAGTCGGGGCTGATTTCTCCAGTTAGGATATTAAAAAGTGTTGTCTTGCCTGCCCCATTCGCACCAATAAGCCCAGCCTTATCGCCTTTTTCGATTTTAAAGCTTAGCTTGTCAAAGATGTCCTTTAAGGGGTATGACTTAGCAAGGTTTGATGCTGTTAAAACATTCATTTAAAATATAAAATCCTCTGGAGAGTTCATGAAGTAGGTTAGGGTGAAGAGGGACTCATCTAGGTGGACTGATTCTATAACGACATTGTTTTTTACCTTTAGGTCGACTGGAGAGAAGTTCCAAATTCCCTTAACACCGCCTTCGCAAAGGATGTCTGCTAATTCTTGGGCAGCTTCTTTTGGTGTTGCTATTATTCCTATGTCTATTTTGTTTTCTTTTAGATAATCCCTTAGCTTCTTTACATCTAAAATTTCTATATCATCTTTTGTAGCATCACTTATGAAGTCAGGGTTCTTGTCAAAGACAGCCTTAAATTCATAACCGAGGTCTCTAAAGGACCTATATTTGTAGAGGGCATGGCCTATATTACCAAAGCCTACTAGGATCATAGAGTAGGTCTTATCTACGCCTATAATTTTTGATAACTCATCAATCAATTCTGAAACATTGTAGCCATAGCCTTGTTGGCCGAAACAACCAAAATGGTTTAGGTCTTGTCTAATTTGGCTTGCAGTAAGCCCTGTGATTTCTGATAGTTCCTTAGAAGAAACTCTGATGATACCCTTCTCGTTGATGCTTTCTAGGTATCGGTAATACTTTGGCAGTCTTTTTATGACTGATAAAGAAATATTTTGCTTGGTCATTTACTTCTCCAATCCTTTCTAATTTGTTAAGTCTTGTTTATCTTCTTTATTATTTTCTAAAAGCAAGTCATTGTCTTGGGCTAGGTGAGAGTTTAAGATTGAAAGGTCTTTTTCACTTAACTCTCTTTCTTCTACTAAAGCTTCGCTAGTTTCATCTTCCTTATTTTCAGTAATAACTTCTTCGCTATCTTTTGGGGCTTTTTCTATTTGCTCTTCAAGCTTTCTTTGAGGGTTTAGCTTTATGTAGTTTATTATATGAATAAAATACACTATTATTAGGGCGGTATAGAAAATCATCTGATTATATTTCAAAAGATAAGTATTAGGCAAGATTATACGGGCTGGAAGTTGTGGGATAAATCTAGCGAGTATAAGGATAGCATGAGCACTTAGGCACATAAAGGCTAGGGCTGTGATAAAGCCTACAAAGATGGAAAAGTGAAGGGCCTTTCCATCAAAGAGGACTACAAGTCCAAAGACTAGCATCATAAGCCAACTTATGAGAAATAAGCCATTCCACAAAAGCCCAATCAAGCTATTGTTCATAAAAACTCCAGCAAGGGTTAGGGCAAAGACAAGAATACTTGTGATTGCTATTATGAAACTTAGATTTCTTTCAGTAGTTTTAAGCATAAGAACCTCTAATTATTCTTTTTTGACTTATACCTTAGGTTTGAGTCTAGAATCCTTTTTCTAATTCTTAGATGGTTAGGGGTGATTTCGATTAACTCGTCTTCTTCCACAAATTCCATCATCTCTTCAACAGACATTTTCTTTGCAGGAGTAAGCATTATAGCATCATCGCTTCCGCTTGCACGAGTGTTGGTTAGTTTTTTCTTCTTGCAGACATTTACATCTATATCAAGGCCCTTAGCATTCATTCCTACTACAAGACCCTCATAAACTTCATCGCTTGGTTCTATGAAAAGGAGGCCTCTTGTTTGAGCTGAATTTAGTCCGTAGGCTGTAGCAATTCCAGTTTCACTTGCTATTAGGCTTCCTACATTTCTGTGTTCCATATCGCCCTTGTAGAGGTCATAGCCTTCGAATTCTGAGTTAAGGATACCTGTACCCTTGGTATCGGTCATAAACTCTGTCCTGTAGCCTATAAGGCCCCTTGCAGGGATTCTAAAGATTAGCCTGTTGTAGCCTGAACCAGATGGTTTCATATCAATCATCTCGCCCTTTCTCCTACCAAGTTTTTCAATAACTGAACCAGAGTAAGCTTGATCTACATCAATGGTTGCAATCTCTATCGGTTCAGTTTTCTTACCCAATTCATTAGTCTTAAACATTACTTCTGGCTTTGATACTTGAAACTCGTAACCTTCACGTCTAAGATTTTCTATGAGAACTGAAAGGTGAAGCTCACCACGACCTGATACCTTGAAGGCTTCTGTCGAATCGGTAGTTTCTACCCTTAGGGAAACATCAGTTTCTTTTTCCTTAAAGAGCCTATCTCTAAGGTGTCTACTTGTTACATATTTGCCATCACGACCAGCAAATGGTGAGTCATTTACAGAGAAGGTCATAGATAGGGTTGGCTCAGAAATTTTGGTAAACTCTATAGGTTCACTATCTTCTTCTGTACATATAGTATCTCCTATATTTATATCCTCCATACCAGAAAGTGCTACAATTGAACCAAACTTAGATTCTTCAACTTCTTTTCTTTCTAGACCGTCAAATTCATAAATTGTTACGATTTTAGATTTTGTGTGTCTGTCAGGATCATTGTAGTTGGTAATTATGGCGTTGGCATTTTTCTTGATTACTCCACTTTCTACCTTGCCTATGGCAATTCTTCCTAGATAGTCGTTATAGTCAGTAGTAGATACCAAGACCTTGAATGGAGCATTTTCATCTGCATTAAAGGCTGGTGTGTAGTCGATAATTGTATCCAAAAGGTCAGTCATATCATCCTTCACTACTCCCTTTTCATTAGAAGCCCAGCCATTCTTGGCTGAAGCATAGACGAAAGGACTTTCTAGGTAGGACTCATCAGCATCAAGGCTAATAAATAAATCGAGGATTTCATCTTCTACTTCATCTATTCTTTGATCAGCTCTATCGACCTTGTTGATACAAACAATGGCTGGAAGATTTAGCTCGATTGCCTTCTTTAATACAAACTTGGTTTGTGGCATTGGGCCTTCGTGGCTGTCAACAACTAGGACAACTGATTCTGCCATATTAAGAACCCTCTCTACCTCTCCACCAAAGTCAGCGTGGCCTGGAGTATCTATAATATTAATCTTTTTATCCTTATAAAAAACAGCAGTGTTTTTGGAAAGGATGGTTATTCCACGTTCTTTTTCGATAGTGTTCGAGTCCATAACTCTTTCCTTAACTTCTTGATTATCTCTAAATAAGCCACTAGTCTTTAGCAAACCATCTACAAGGGTAGTCTTACCATGGTCTACGTGGGCAATAATGGCTACATTTCTTACATCTTCTCTATTCATAAAACCTTCTTTCATTCTAACAAATTCTATCAATATATTATATCCCATGTTAATATCTTATCAATATTAAACGATAAAAAAACATCCTTTTTCGGATGTTAGACAGAAATATTCGCAATTTTTTTGTTAAAATTATGAGTTTTTTGCTCTTATTTATAAAAAACCAATGCAGCAATTACATTTTCTTCAACTACAAGCTCATCGGATATGGCACTGACAAGCATAATCCCCCTGCCATTTTCCGCCAAAGGATCGTCACTATTTTTGATATTTATACCAGCTCCCTCGTCTTTAACCTTTACTAGGCAATAGTCATCATCAACTAGGACTAGGCAGTTGATTTTTCTATCGAAGACCTTCTTGTTGCCATGCTTGTAAGAATTTATTATAAGTTCATCCAAGATAAGCCTTAGTTTAAAGACAAAGTCCTTGTCGTCAAATCTCCTTTTTATGACTTCCAAGGCCTCATTATTAAATTTTTTTATAGAATTGATATCTGTATTTATCTCGCAACTTATAATATCCATATTTTTCTCCTAGTTAATACATACCCAGTTCTAAAAAAATATATCTTTAAAAATGAATTTAAAGAAAGAATGTTTATAAATTAGATAAAGGTGGTATAATATAGGTGTAAGATGAATGAAAGGAGACATTCTAATATGAAATATGTATGTACAGCATGTGGTTATATCTATGACCCAGCTGAAGGCGATGTAGATAACGGTATCGAAGCAGGTACAGAATTTGACCAACTTCCAGAAGATTGGACTTGCCCAGTTTGTGGTGTTGGCAAAGACATGTTCGAAGCTAAATAACTATCGAATGATGGGCTCCTAGGAGCCCTTTTTAACTAAATTTTTTTTAAATCCCTATAAGCTATTTTTTCTTATTAAACTAAAGAAAACGATGTTTACTTATAAATATAGGGTATAATAAAGAAGCAAAATGAATGAAAGGAGACATTCTAATATGAAATATGTATGTACAGCATGTGGTTACATCTATGACCCAGCTGAAGGTGATGTAGATAATGGTATAGCAGCAGGCACAGAATTTGACCAACTTCCAGATGATTGGATGTGCCCAGTTTGTGGCGCTACAAAAGATATGTTCGAAGCTGAATAGTTTTTTGTACAGAAGCCGAATAATTTTTGATTATTTAATAAAATTTTTTACGAAAAAAGCCTGTGTATGGACTTACCCCAAAAGTTAGACCAAAAAGCTAACTTTGAAAGGTCAGTTCAGTATCAGGCTTTTTTCGTCCTTAATACTTTAAGTAGGATTAAAGCAGTAAGGGATAGGATAAAGACTCCAAGAAGGTGGATGTATATCCTATTTCCATTTGGAGCTTCATAATTGTTCTTTTTTTTCTTTTCGATTTTTATTGGATTGAGCTTACTTCTATCTTCGTTTGGACCTATTTCTA
Source organism: Anaerococcus tetradius (assembly GCF_947087635.1). Lineage (NCBI taxonomy): Bacteria > Bacillati > Bacillota > Tissierellia > Tissierellales > Peptoniphilaceae > Anaerococcus > Anaerococcus tetradius. The sequence continues at coordinate 68,645 of NZ_CAMUDP010000003.1, read as the reverse complement.
GGAGGAGGGTATCATTTTTTTGATTCTCAAGATAGTCCTTCTTGTAGTCATCTTCTGATAAATATTCACTATTTGAGTTTTCTGAAGTTTGGCTATCTAAACCAGTGCTACTTGATGTTGTTATTGGAACATTTTCATCCTTGCTATTTGCAGGATTTTTTTCTTGTTCGGATTTTTCTTTTTTCTTATCCGTTGTTTCTTGGGGGATATTTCTATCCGTCAAGCTTCCCTTTTCTCCGCCCTTTTTTAAATTATCCTTACTCGCTTCCTTATCACTTGGCTTTGTCTTATCTTCTTTAGGGCTTAGCTCTTCTTTCTTTTTGTCTGTTTCACGAGTTTTCGCTTCTTGCTTGAGCTTTTTATCACTTGGAAGAGAATCTTTTATTGGGTAAGCCTGCTTATTTTTAGGTGTTTCCAGTTCTTCTGTTATTATTATCTTATCTTTTCCATCTCCTTGGCCTTCTCCTTCGCTAGTTTCAACCTTTGTATTTGAAGGCGGATTTTCTTCATCCGAGGCATGGGTAAAATCAGCACAAAAAATAGAAAGCATAACAAGAAGGATAAGACTTAGGAGGAATTTATATCTTTTTTTCATAATTTCCTCACATTCTCCTACGATTATCTTACACTTAAAAGCTTAAAAACTCAAATTCCTTACATATTTTATTCAAAATAAAAAAGAGCCCGAAGACTCTTATTCGTCAGATAACTCATCTGTTTGATACCAGCCCTTACCCATAACTGTAGATGTATTTACTATAGTTATAAAAGCATGAGGATCGATATTTTTGATAAATATTTGAAATTTCGGTGCTTCCATCTTGCTAGTCGTGCATAGATAAACTGAAAAATCCCTACCCATATAAAGCCCCTTGGCCTTTAGGACAGTTGCAGACCTGTTTAGGTCATCTTTTATAAAATGACCTATCTCTTCAGTCTTAGATGTGATTATTATAAACATCTTAGCCTGATTCATAGATGAGATTATTATATCTACGCAAAGACCCTTGATTAATAAACCAAAGATAGAAAATAGTCCGATTTCTATACCGAAGACCAAAATTGATGCACAAGTAAAGAGTGAATCTACGAAAAGAAGGGACTTTCCTACTTCTAGGTGGGAATATTTCTTAACTATCATGGCTATAATATCAGTTCCACCAGAGCTTGCTGCTATGTTAAACAAGATAGCAGAGCCGACCGAGCTCATTATCAGAGTGAAAAATAACTCAAGCATGGTGTTGTTGGTAAGGGTTCCATCAATAGGAACTATCTTATCAAGAAGCAAGGCTGTAAGCGAGTTTAGAATTGCTACATAGCCAGTTCTGAGGGTGAATTTTTTACCTAGGATAAAAAAAGCAATCACTAGAAGGGTTAAGTTTATGAACAAGGTTAGCTGAGGCCTAGTGAAAGGCACAAACATACTTGCTATAATACTCATTCCTTCAACTCCACCTATTACAAAGCTGTTGGGATATTTGAAGAAATGAGTTCCGCAGGCCATGAATATGGCTGCGAAGCTCATTAAAAATATCCTTTTTTGCTTACTCATAGGGTCGTGATTGTAGATTCTCCTATTTCTATCTTCTAAGTAGGAATTTATTGAATATTTGTGTTTTTTTGCTCCATGCTCAGAACTAGTTTGCAATTTTTACTCCTTATTTATCTGAGTAGTTGTCGAAGTATCCTTGGATTAGAACGATTGGTGTTCCCTTATCTCCTGAACCACTAGTTAAGTCGCAAAGAGATCCTAGTAGGTCTGTGATTTGTCTTGGAGTTGTACCAAGGGTTTCGTTTTTGCCTATAAGCTTTTCAGCCTTGTGGCTAATTTTTTCTCTAATAGCCTCATCCCTATCTTCACCACTTAGGCCAGTTAGTTCTGCATCGGCTATATATTTAATCTTGATTTCATTTGGTGTTCCCAAAAGTCCATCTGTGAAAGCTGGGGAAACAACTGGATCAGCAAGCTCCCAAATTTTTCCTACTGGGTCTTTGAAGGCTCCATCACCGTAGATCATAACTTCAATTTTCTTGTCAAATTCATCTATTAGTCTTTTTTGTAAGCTATCTACAAAAATTTGTCCATCTCTTGGGAAGAGTTTAACCTTATTTTCTGTTGATAGGTTAGATCCTAATAGACCGTATTTTTCATTGTAGCCTGATCCATCAATTGGACTTGTCATTATTTCATCTAATTTTAGGACTTTACCTGCACCATTTTCTTCTAGTTTTCTTTTTACAAGATTTCTAGTGTGGATTGATGATACTAGGATTTGGTCTGTGAACTTTAGAGCGTCAACTGGATTGTTTAGAAAATGGATTTCTGAGTTTGGTGCAATTTCCTTATATAGGTCTGGATAAGAAATTCCTGTAAATTCATGCTTGTAGTCTTTAGCAAGTTTCTTGTATTGGTCTATATCCAAAACATCTTGGTAAGGATTAATGTCAGAGTTAAACAAATCCATCTCATCCATTAGCCAGTTACCTACTTCATCTTGTGGGTAAGATAGGCAGATGTGAAGTTTCTTTCCTGTTAGGGCAAAGGCCTTTAGGAGGATAGAAAATCTATTTCTGCTTAGGATTGGGAATAAGATTGCTAGCTCATCACCTTCAAACTTATTGTTGACATCTTTTGCAATATCTTCTATTGTTACATAGTTACCTTGAGAACGAGCAACTAGGGATTCTGTTACACATACAACATCTTTGTCGCGTAATTTAATGTCTCCCTTATCGCTTGCTTTTTTTACTACATCAAAAACTGTAGTAACTAGATCGTCGCCTTCTTTGATTATTGGGGCTCTAAGACCCATTGATACTGTTCCAATTATTCTTTCCATATTTTAATCCCCTTTCGTTTGAATTATACAATAATTAAATCTTCATTACAATACAGCGTAATAAAGGATTTCGCACAGTTTTCGTTACTTTTTTTGTAAGGGAAAATAGTAAGTTCTATGCTAATTATTAGTTAGTAAAACGAAGTTATTTAAAATATTTAACTTTATTACTAGTATAGCATATTTTTTAGAGAAACGTTACCATATCTTGGAAGTTTTTAAAAATTTTTTTCAAAAAAGATGCTAAAATTAACTTCTAGCATCAAATTTATGTTGGCACTTAGGACACTTGACCTTTATTTTACCCTTATTTTTTGGAATCCTCAACTCTTGTTTACAATTTGGACATTTTATATATTTGTAAGTCTTGTCTTTTTTGTTTTTCTTTTTGATTTTTAGCTCACTTTTTATAGGATCTAGAAATTTTTCTTTGAAGTTTCTATTTTCCATGAGCCTTTGGTATTTATTGGTTGATAAGACCCTAAAAAGTGCATAGAAGACTATGAGTAAGGAAATCGTGCTTAATATTTTACTGCTTATAGCAAAAGATATAAGACTTACAATTATTCCCGCCCATATCAAAAATATTCCATATTCATCAATTCCAGCTCTATTATTCATCTAATCCCCTTACTAATTCATCCATGATTTTGGATATGTCACCTTTTATCACATAATCCGCCCTATTATCCCTGCTTGTTGGATCTTGGTTTATTAATACTAGCTTATTGCCCCTATAGAAATCCAAAAGACCTGCAGCAGGATAGACAACTAGGGAAGTTCCTCCTACTATGAGAACATCGGCGTTTGCTATAAGATTTATTGCATAGCTTATATTGTTTTGGTCTAGCCCTTCTCCATACAAGACTATGTCTGGTCTAACAAGACCCCCACAAGAATCACATTTGACTAAGTCCTTGAAGGCTTTGACATAGGAAAGATCGAAGGCCTTGCCACAACTTGTGCAATAATAATCACGAAGGTTGCCATGAAGCTCGATTACGTTTTTGCTTCCCGCTTCTTGGTGGAGGCTGTCTATGTTTTGAGTTATAACTGCCTTTAGCTTACCCATTTTTTCAAGTTTAGCAAGGGCATAGTGGCAAGCATTTGGCTTTATGCCATCTAGCATTAAATTTTCCTTGCAATAGGTCATGAATTTGTCAGGATGATTTACGAAAAATTCATGGCTAAGCATATATTCTGGAGAATAGTCAGATTTGTTTTCCCTGTTGTAAAGGCCAGTAGCTGACCTAAAGTCAGGAACTCCTGATGCAGTAGATACTCCAGCTCCTCCAAAAAATACTATGTTATTAGAATTTCTTATTAATTCTTTTACTTCATTAATTTCTCCCATATAAGCCTCCTAGGATAAATCAAGATTTCTTTCTATATATTTAACATTTACTAGATATAAAACTAAGTCTGCTAGCAGATAATATACAAGGGGTGTTATTATTTTATATAGGCCATCATCTCCTATGGCAAAGGGAAAAATAAAGGCAAGGTCCATGCCTGAATGGCTTACCAAGGCTCCATCTATTAGGATAAGGGCTTTGAAATGAGTAAGGCCTATGGCTGGAATTATAAGAAGGGCTAGACTTATTAGCATGCCCAACCAGGATACTTTTCCAGTAAAACGAGTCCTCGCCATGTTAAGATTTAGGGCAAGGGCTAGGAGATTGTATAAGCTTAGACCAAAGACTAGGTAGTAGATAAAATCTCCCCCTATATCGTAGCCAAGAAGGTCAAGACTAATACTAAAGAAAAAGCCCGTAAGTAAATAAAAGATCGAAAGGCCCAAAATTTTTGATAGAACAATAGTCCTTGTCGATATTGGCAGACTAAAGCTAAGCATAGATCTCTTGGTAAAATAATCCTTGTATAGGTAATTAATAGCAAAGATAAAATTTATTCCTACAAAAAATATTATACTTGATATAAATAAGATATCTGTGATTTGCCTATTTGCCAAAAATATCTTCAAGGAAGTAAGCCTTGTCAATAAAAATATCCCAAGCATTATCAAAATCTGGATAGCAAAGATAGTAGTTATATAAGTCTTGTTAGTTTTTAGGTCGTATTTAATAAATTTAATCATAAATGTCCATACACTTCCTTGTAATAATCAGCTATGTCCATGCCATAGTCCCTTCTAATATCAGCTGCCTTCTTGTGAAGAAGGACCTTGCCCTTATCGAGAAAGACCACATCCTCAAAGAGGTTTTCTAAATCTTTTATCTGGTGGGTAGTTATGATAAAGGTTTTATCGCTAGAAAGTTTATCTATGATAGCATCAAGAACTGCTTGCTTGGCAACTGGGTCGACCCCATCTACCGGCTCATCCATTATATAAATCTCGGCGTCTCTTGAAAGATTAAGACTAATCAAAAGCCTTTCCCTAAGTCCCTTAGATAGGTCTTTGGTCTTTTTATCAAGGGGAATCCTTAGATATTCGATTAGCATATCAGCCCTCTTCCTATCAAAATCCTTGTAGAAATCCTCATACATACAAAGAGTTTCTCTAACAGTAAGTCTCTCATAAAGATAATAGGAATCTGGCAAATAAGAAATCATAGCCTTAGTTTCAAGGACTGGTTTTTTAGAATCAATAAGAATTTCTCCCTTATCCTTTCTCAAAAGTCCAACTATTAACTTAATGAGGGTCGATTTGCCAGAGCCATTAGGACCAAGAAGGCCAAGAACCCTACCCTTTTCAATATCAAGACTCAAATCATCAATAGCTATAGCATTCTTATATTTTTTTGTTAAATTATTTATACTAATAATCTTATCCATTAGCCATACTCCTCAATCTAAGCAAGTTAAGAGCATCTTCTATATCGTAGGATAGAAGATCCATCTTATCCAAAAACTCATTAATAAACTTATTGGCAAACTCATCTTTAAGACGAGCTAAAACTTGAGCATCAAAGCTTAGATAATAATAATCTAGCCTTTTTTCGATAAAACCTGCCTTTAGCATCATCTCTATCGCTTCATCCACATAGGAGGGATTAACCTTAAACTTGTTAGTAAAAAACTTCTTGGCATAAAGCTTATCCCCATTCTTTAGCTTGCCCGAAATAATCTCAAAGGCAAGGAAATCTCTCATTTCTTCTTGTTTTGACCTATAAATCATAACACCTCAACTAATAAAATCTATATCCAAATCGTACATCTTGACAGCATCCATTAAGACCCTCATAAGCTTATCACCATAAGAACCAAGATTAGTAAAAATCATCTTGTAATTACTTATCCTAAAGGGCTTATCGACATAAAGCAATTGATCGAAAAGGGCATCAAGATTATCTACCCTATAAGCAAAATCAAAATTCTCATTGAAAATTTCATAAAAAGTATCCTTATCGAAAAACAAATTAGCATCTATATCTATCATGGCCTTATCCTTTCAAAAGTCTTATAGTGGTCCTTAGTGTAATAAACATTAAAATCCTCATCATAAATTATCCTATCAGGTCCACGTCTGCCACCTGAATAATTGACATCGGCCTCCCTGTACTTAGCCTTGGGGAGTTTCTCTTCATAATTTCCAAAATAATCTCCACCAATAACACCCTTATCAGTAACATCCCAAAGATTACCCTCCCTAGGCTTAAAGCCCAAGGCTTGCGCTTGTTTCTTGGTCAAATAATTCGGAGGAAGCTTTTTATATTCAAGTAGATAGCCGGTCACATCTTCCAAACTATAATAAGATTTGTCTTTATCATAAGTAAGCTTATCAGTATTAGTTTGTCCAGAACTTTCCTCTAACTTCTTTGAATCAAAGTGAACCTCACCACCACTAATTAACTTACAAGAGCTAAAAAGAAATAAGAAAAGAATAAGTAAATAAGAAAAATACTTTTTGACTTTCATTTTTAATCTCCTTATGGTATCATTATAACAGATTATCCTCTGGGAAAGTAAGAAATTAATAAAAATCTAAAGAATTTTTCAAAAAGATTTGACAAGTAATTTTAACTGTCGTATAATGTAATAGTCAGTTGATGACGGGGTGTGGCGCAGCTTGGTAGCGCGCGTGTTTTGGGAACATGAGGTCGAAGGTTCGAATCCTTTCACCCCGACCATATTAAAGTCCAGGCCATAGGCCTGGCTTTTTTTTATTGTTATGTTGGCAGCTATTGGCTTTGAGAAGGTGAGGCTCGAAGTCTAGAATCCTTTCACCCCTACTTATAGTATTTAGCCAGCTTTTCTCTCTGTTTTTTTGTATTTTAAAAGGGCTTGCTTTTTGCAAGTCCCTTTGTTTGGTCTTATTTGAATACGTCTGCGTCAAATTCTAGTTCATCTCCTGCTATGTTGGCCTTGATTGGCTCTGGGCTGTAGGATTTGATGTCTAGGCTTACTGTCTTGTCGTTTTTTGACCATTTGCCAGTATAGACATTTTGACCGTTTATTAGTCTTACGTTTTTGTCGTTATCTAGGAAAAGTGTGTAGCCTTCCAAGAAGTAGTAGCCTGCCATGGATTCCTTGGCCTTGAAGTTATCATAGTAGATCAAGTCCTTGATTTTGAGGTTGCCATTGTTTATGCTTGATAAGAGATCATCTACTAGGGCGAAGCCTTCATAGTCTATGTCATAGAGGGTGTTTTCTTTTTCGTCTAAGCTCCTATGAGTCAAGCTCCCCTTTATTAGTTCGACATTTCTTCCCTTATCATGGAGACCAACATAGTAGTCGAAGGCCTTGGTTGTTTGACCAAGTTTTTCTTTTGCTCTGATTTTATATACATAAATCTCATCTTTGGATTTTATAGCCTTACCCATTAGCTCTGAGCTTGTTATGGATATAGTAGAGTTGCCCTTGATGTGGTCTTTTATATATTTATCGTACTTTTCTTTTTTCTTGTCGGAATTTTGCTCGGAATTGTCTTCCTTTTTTTCCTTTTCTTTTTCCTTTTTCTTATCTTCTTCTTTTTTGTCTTCTTCTGGAGCTTGGATATCCTTGGCTGATTCTTTGAGGCCTCCAACCTTATAATCTTTTCCCTTGTCTGCAAAGATTATGTTTAAGTCCTTGTATTTGTTGTAGTTTAGTACAATTCTTACATTTACTTCGTCACCATTTTCCAGATTGCGCTCCTTGCTTATGGCATATCTCATAGTTTTTTCTATGTCATCTATAAGCCTTGAGCTTGATACGACTTCTTTAGTTTTCTTGTTATAGATTCTTCCTTCAAAGTCTGCTACAAAAGATGCTTTGTTAAGTTTGATATCAAGACTTGCAGCACCACTTTCTCCTTCGGCTTTTATATCAAGATAGTAGCTTAAATCCACGCTTACGTCTTTTATTTGTGAGTCCTTGTATTTTTTTATGCCTAGAAAGGCAAGGGAAGCTACTATTATAGCAATTAGGGCAAAGCCTATGATTTTTCCAATCTTATTTTCCCTAGGTGGGCCTAGTTCTTCTAGAAGTTCATTTATATCCTTGTAGATTTCATCTTCATCATCGTAGTCTTCTTCATCTGAGTTTTCTTCTTCATCTTGATCAGTATTTAATTCTTCTTGATTTTCATCAGAGTTATCTACATTTTCTTCTGTTTGATTTTCTTCATCTTCGTAATCTAGTTTATCATCATCATCTAGCCTTCTGCCACAGGAGGGGCAGAATTTACTATCATCAACTATTTCTTCTTTACAAAATTTACATTTCATAATTTCTCCTAACTCCCTATTTATACGTCCTCTAGGGTTAGATAAGGCTTACCGCTAGCCTTTGGTGCATAGCTTCTGCCCTTAAATATTATAAGAATTAGTAGGGTTGCTATATAAGGAATCATTGATATAAACTCTATTGGTATAGCTATGTTTTTTGATCCTAGATAGGTTGCTATGGCTTGGGCAAGACCGAAGAATAAGGATCCTAGCACAACACCTTGTGGTTTCCAATTGCCGAAGATTACTGTTACTAGGGCTATATAGCCTTGACCTGCTATTAGGGTTGGTGAGAAGCTTGATACTACTGCAAGGGACATGCTCGCACCACCTAGGCCTCCCATAAAACCAGAAAATATTACACATAGGTATCTTACTCTACTTACATTTATATTAAGGGTTTCAGCTGCCTTAGGATGTTCACCTACAGCTATTATTCTAAGGCCTAGTTTTGTCTTATACAAGACAAAGTATAGGACTACAACCATGATTAGGGATAAGTAAACTGTAGCGTATTGACCGAAGATATTGTTAAAGACCTGGCTATCTGAAATAGACCTAAAGAGTCTAGGTATCTTATTTTCTAGTGGTATTGATGGGGTTTGGGTAGCTCCCTGAAAGATTAGTCTTGATAGGAAAAGAGCAAGTCCAGGAGCTAGGGTATTTATCGCTATACCTGAAATAGTCTGATCTCCTGCAAGAGTTACTGATACGAATGCGTGAATTAATCCAAAAATCGCACCAGCAAGACCACCTGCTAGGAAGGCTAGCCAAGGATTGCCTAGGTAGTAGCCTGCTACTGCTCCCGTAAGAGCTCCTATGGTCATCATTCCTTCAAGGCCTATGTTTACAACTCCAGATTTTTCGGAAATCATTCCGCCAAGGCCTGTTAGTAGGACAGGAGCCGCATTGGAGAAGGTGTTTCCTATAATCAGAGCTAGTATTGTCATGTTAATCATTGTCCACTTCCTCCTTGTTTTCTTCTATCTTTTCTGTTACATAAGAAAGGTCGACAGCAACTTTTTTATTTTTCTTATTAGCTTTATTCTTTTTAAGCTTAGCCTTAATTATCCTAAAGACTAAAGGAATTGCTGTAAATAGGATAATTGTTCCGATTATTATAGAGATAATCTCACTTGGTACTCCCATAGCTCTTTGTAGGTTGTTACCTGCATATTTGAGTGAACCAAAGAAGAGTCCCGAAAAGATTACTCCAATAGGGTTGTTACTTGCCAAAAGTGATACTGCCAGTCCATCGAAACCAAAGTTTTGCATGGATGATAGGACAGAAAGATTGTAGGTAAAACCAAGAACTTGAGTAACACCAGCTAGGGCACAAATAGCTCCGGAAATCGCCATGGATTGGACGATTTTCTTTCCTGAATCAATTCCTCCATATTCACTGGCTTCCCTATTAAGACCGACTGCCTTTAGTTCATAGCCAAGACTTGTCTTATTTAGGATATACCAGACTATTATAACTGCTACTATGGCAAGGATGCTTCCCCAATGGATTGGAGCCCTAAAGAAGTGAGAGAAGAATCCATTAAATCTTTTGGCTGCATCAGTAAAAAGGGTAATCTTTGCAGCATCCTTTACATCAAAAGATCCCATAGAGTTGGGTTGTTTATAGCGATAGGCTATGAAGTTTTGCAAGTAAAAGGCTATCCAGTTAAGCATTATTGTTGAAATTACTTCATGGATACCGAATTTAGCCTTAACAAAGCCAGCTAAGGCTCCGTAGATTGCCCCTACTAGCATAGCTAAAATTATAGCAACTAGAGGAAGGATAAGGGGAGGAAGATTTAGCTTGTAGCCGACTAAGAAGGCCACAATTGTTCCTACTATAAATTGTCCCTCAGCTCCCATATTGAAAAGGCCTGTTTGGAAGGCGAAGCATACACCAAGGCCTGTCATGATGATAGGAGTTGATGTAACTATGGCCCAGCCCATGTGCCTTGGACTTTTAAAGACTCCTAGGAATAAGTTTCTGAAGCCTTCTATTGGATCAAAGCCTGCTACAATTAGAACTAAGGCTCCAACAGCAAGGCCTAGGATTACAGATATTATGGTAAAAAGTATTCTCGATGATCCAAGATTTATTTTCTTTTTGCTGATTTTTTTCTCACTCATCTAAGCCTCCTGCCATAAGTCTTCCTATCTCAAACTCGTCAGTCTTTTTAGGATCTTTCTCTCCTACGATTTTTCCATCATAGATTACTAGAATCCTGTCAGATAAGTCCATTATCTCGTCAAGCTCAAAGCTTATAAGAAGAACTGCCTTGTTCTGATTTCTAAGTTCAACTAGGTATTGGTGGATAAATTCTATAGCTCCAACATCAAGACCCCTTGTAGGTTGAGCTGCTATTAGGACATCAGGATTGTTTGCGATTTCTCTTGCAATAATAACCTTTTGTTGGTTACCGCCTGATAGGCTAACTGCCTTTTCATTAATATCTGCTGGTCTTATATCGAATTTTTCTACCAAATTCCTTGCATTTTCGTCTATTTTTTTGAAGTTGAGCCTGCCTTTTGTTGAGAAAGGCTCTTTTCTAACTCTCTCTAGGATTAGATTGTCCTTTATAGGATAGTCTAGGATTAGTCCCCTTTTTTGCCTATCTTCTGGTATAGAATTCATGCCAGTATCTAGAATTTTTCTTGGAGATGCCTTGGAAATATCTACTCCATTTAAATTAACTATTCCCCTATTAGCCTTAGTCATCCCTGTTATAGCATCAATTAACTCTGTTTGACCGTTGCCATCGACACCTGCTATACCGAGGATTTCTCCAGCGTGAAGCTCTAGATTAAGGCCCTTTAGGGCATCGACTCCCCTCTTATCCTTAACCCAAAGGTCTTCGATATTAAGGACAACTCCACCTCTTTCGATTTCTTTCTTATCTACATTAAAGCTAACATCACGTCCTACCATTTTTTCTGCTAGAATGTTCTCGTCAACAGTTGAAACATCTACCTTATCAATAAATTTACCACGTCTAATAATAGTACATGTGTCAGCCATGGCTTTAATTTCTGATAATTTGTGGGTAATAATTATGACTGACTTTTCAAGCTCTGTTAATCTATTTACTATTTCGATAAATTCCACAATTTCTTGTGGGGTAAGGACTGCTGTTGGCTCATCGAAAATCAAGATATCTGCTCCATGGTAGAGGGCCTTTAGGATTTCTACCCTTTGTTGCATACCAACAGATATATCCTCGATCTTTGCCTTAGGATTGATTGATAACTTATACTCTTCACTTAACTTTTCTACCTCAGCATAAGCTTGTTTCCTATCTAAGAAAAGCCCCTTGGATTTTTCATAACCTAGGATGATATTTTCCGTTACAGTCAAAGGTTCAATTAGCATAAAGTGTTGGTGAACCATACCTATACCTGCTTCTATAGCTTTTTTGGGCGTCATTGAAGCGAATGTTTTTCCATTGATAGTAACAGATCCCTCACTTGGAGGAAACATACCATAGAGAATATTCATAAGGGTAGTCTTGCCAGCTCCATTTTCTCCCAAGAGAGCGTGAACCTCACACTTGTGAAGGTCGAAGTCTATCTTAGTCAAAACTTCCTTGTCAAAAAAACGCTTAGTAATATTTCTCATGCTTACAACTGGGGCCCTATCAAAATATTTTTTCATTAATACTCCCCTTTACACAACTTTCTACACTTATCATATCATAAAATTAGAAAAATTTATAAAAAAAGAGTAGGAAACCTATCTCAGAAGGAAATAGGTTTCCCACCTTGCTTTCTACTTATCGTATCCCATTGACTTAAATTCGTCTTTGTTTTGTGGAACTTTGATTTTGCCGTCAATAATTTGTTTTCTTAGATCTTCTACCTTATCTTTGATTTCTTTGCTAACAAGGTCGTTTTTAGCATAAGCAATATCAACTGCCTTGCCATCAGCTAGGGTGAATTGTTTAGTTGTACCACCTTCAAATTCTCCCTTAGCTAGTCCATCAATTACAAGTTGAACAGCATCGCCAACACCCTTGATTGTAGAAACTAACATATTATCTGGAGCTTCATCAGATTGATCACGGTCAACACCGATAACCCATTTGTTATTTTCCTTTGCAGCTTCGTTAACACCGATACCAACTCCGCCTGCAGCATGCATTACAACATCAGCACCTTCTTGATACATTTGGTTAGCTATGTTTTTGCCTGCAGCTTGATCAGAGAAGCTGTTTGCGTATTGAACGTCAACCTTTATGTCTTTATTCTTTTCTCTAGCAGCTTGCTTAACACCAGCTCTGAAACCATATTCAAATCTGTCGATTACGTCAGAAACTTGACCACCTATAAAGCCAACGTGGTTTGCTTCAGATTTCATACCAGCTATATAGCCTACCAAAAATGAGTTTTGGTGGTCAGCAAAAGTAACACCTAGTAGGTTCTTTTGGTTTTTAACATTTGCATTGTCGATTATAGCATATTTTTGATCAGGATTTTTTTCAGCAGCTTCGCTTGTTGGATTGTAAAGAGCAAAACCTACTGTAAGGATAAGATTTGAGTCACTATCTAGGGCAGACTCAAGGTTTGGTTGATAGTCAGCATCTGTGTGTGATTCGATATAATCGAAGTTTACTTTTCCTTGGTCTTTGTAAGCATTTAGACCTTCAAAAGCAGATTGGTTAAAGCTTTTATCATTAACTCCACCTTCGTCTGTAACCATAGTTACCTTAACAGTATCAGTCTTAGAATCTTCAGATTTTTCATCTTTCTTGTCAGCTTTTTCGCTTGTTTCAGCTGGAGCCTTTGCTCCTTCATCCTTGTTATCCTTTGCCTTATCGCCACCACAAGATGTAAGAGCGAAAGAAAGAGTTAGGACTGAGATAAGAGACATAATTTTACTAATTTTCATTTTTTCCTCCCTAATTATGTTAACTTCTTATGACTTAATCATATAATAAATGAGAATTTTTGTCCATAGAGTAAAACGATATTAGAAAAGAAATTTCTTTTTTTATAAATTATTATAGAATTTTTTAAATTTTTAGATAAAATACTTGTAATTTTTTCAAATCATGATATACTATAAGTGTAAATGTTTTCACAATTTAATATCCGAAGAGCCTGGCAACAAACTTCTCTTATTTGTTGCTTTTTGTTTACTTATCTAAATATCTTATTAGGAGGAAATTATGAGAGATATTATTATGGGTGAATTTTTCGGTACAATGATACTTATACTACTTGGTGACGGCGTTGTTGCAAACGTTTTGCTTAACAAGAGTGGACAAAAAGGTGCAGGCTCAATCCAAATTACTCTTGCTTGGGGTCTTGCAGTACTTCTCCCAGCATTCATATTTGGAAAACTTTCTGGCGCAAGCTTTAACCCTGCTTTGTCACTTGCCTTGGCATTTAAGGGTGATGTAGCTTATTCTGATCTACCAGCTTACATAATAGCACAATTGGCTGGTGCTTTCGTTGGTGCTTGCTTGGTATATATTCTCTTTAAAGACCAATATGACGCAACTAGCGACAGACCACTTGATGTAAGAGGTACTTTCTGTACGGCTCCATCTGTTCCAAACACATTTAGAAACTTGCTATCAGAAATTATCGGAACTTACGTACTAGTATTTGCAATCTTAGGCCTTTCCCAAGTTGATGGAGCTGGCACTGTTGGCGTTGACAAATTATTAGTATTTGGAATAATCGTTTCTATTGGTATGTCTTTGGGCGGACTTACAGGTTATGCTATAAACCCTGCCAGAGACCTTGGACCAAGAATCGCCTATGCAATTCTTCCTTTCAACAACAAGGCTGACCCTAACTGGGGATATGCTTGGATTCCAGTTGTAGGACCAATTATAGGCGGACTTTTAGCAGTTGTTTGCTATAACTTTATTTTTATAGGATAATCAACTTCTAAAAGTTAAGAATTTATTAGGAAGTGACTTATGTTTGATGTAATTATAGTAGGAGCTGGAGTTAGCGGAGCTTCAATAGCTAGAAGATTGTCCCGCTACAAACTCGATATTCTCTTACTTGAAAAAGAAAATGACGTGTCCATGGGAGCAAGCAAGGCTAATTCAGCTATAGTCCATGGTGGCTATGCTGAAAGTGGCAAGGAGCTTAGGGGTAGACTTTGCTATCCTGGTAGAATAAGCTTCGAGAAACTCAACGAAGAGCTAAACTTTGGTTTTCTAGCCAATGGTTCTCTTGTTCTAGCCTTCGATGAGGACGATATGAAAATGCTAGCTACCCTCTATGAGATGGGTAAGGAAAATGGACTAAACGATATTGAAATTATAGGCCAAGATGAGCTAAGAAAGCTCGAAGAAAATGTCTCAGACCAAGCTATTGGTGCTTTGTATTGCAAGGGAGCTGGTGTATGCTCTCCTTACGAATATGTTATAGCCCTAGTAGAAAACGCCATGGACAATGGTCTAGAATTGAAATTAAATAGCGAAGTAATAGGAATAGAAAAAAATGGCGATGTCTTTAGGCTAACTTGCTCTACTGGCGAAAGCTATGAGGCCAAATATGTGATAAACGCTAGTGGCCTTAACGGAGCTAAAGTTTCTTCTATGATTACACAAACAGATTTTGACATTCATCCAAGAAGTGGTGAATATTTGCTTATGCAAAAGGGAACTGGATCTCGTGTAAAGCAGGTCCTTTTCCAAACTCCTAGCCCTAAATCAAAGGGGATACTCGTAACTAGGACCTATCATAACAATATATTGATTGGCCCTGATGCCATAGACGAGGAAGAAATAGACCTAGGAACTCACGAAGAAAGACTAAAGGAAATCTACACCCTTGCAAAGAAATCAGTAAAAGACGATGTCTTGAATCTAAGAGAATTTATAAGGTCTTTTACCGGTCTAAGACCTGCAAGCTCAACTGGAGATTTCATAATTGAAAATACTAGGACTAATGGTTTTATCAATGTAGTAGGAATCCAATCGCCGGGAATTACTTCATCACCTGCTATTGCAGAAATGGTGGAAAAAATCCTCGAAGAAATCGGTCTAAAACTAACAAAAGACCCTAACTACAACCCTTATAGAAAACCAATCATCAAATACAAAGACCTAGAAGACTTTAATAAGATTAAGGATAAGGTTGACCTAGAGTTAGGAAATCCTGAAAGGCTTGTATGTAGGTGTGAGCAAGTAAGCGAAAAAACCATTAGGGATGCCCTAAATAGGGGTATAGAACTAACAAGTTTTGATGCTGTCAAAAGAAGGACTAGAAGCGGAATGGGATTCTGCCAAGGAGCCTTCTGCCGAAATCGTGTACTCGAAGTAATGGAAGATGAATATAAACATCCTATCGAGAATCGGAAATTTGATAGTGAAAATTCAGGCATATCAAGACTTAACAAAAAAGATATAAATGAACTAATCAAAAAAATGGAAGTTTAGCAAAAGAGCCCGTTGAGGCTCTTTTGTTGTCTAAAATTTACTTTCCCTAATATGATTAGGGTGATTTCTTGGTGAAATCTTTTACTTTACCAAGTACGGACGAGATTTTTTTTATATAAACAAAAGCTTTGTCGTAATTTTAGCTAAGCAATCTATTATTCCAAACAAAAAATAAGCCTTGCAAGATTAGCTAATTTGTATCAGATGAAATTAGCTCCTGCAAGGCTCTTAGCTTTATTTGTTCTTTAATTTTCTAGTGTATTGGATTCTTCTGATTAATCTCATAAGGACTAAAATTATAAAAAAGATTCCAAGACCAGCTCCTAGTTTAGTGAAAGTCTCTGATCTTTTTACTTTCTTAGCCTTTGATTCTTTGACTTCATTAGCCGACTCCTTTTTATCCTCCTTGCCCTTGTCCTCATATCTTAGGCAATTTACAAGAAGCCTATCTGGCCTAGGTGGATAGAAGGGGCTACAAGTAAGGAGGGTTAGGACGTCCTCATCTCCCCTTTTTTCTAGCCTATCCCAATCGTAAGGGCCTATTACTTCCTTATCACTAACCTTGTAGTGGAGGGTTTCTGTCGCTCTTTTCACATAGACATCATCGCCTTTGACTAGCTCATCTACATATAAAAACATATTATCTCCCCACCAGTCCCTGTGGCCGGCTATAACAGATCTTGTTCCCTTGCCTCCTACTGGTATGCTAGTTCCTTCTACTTGGGCAACTCCCCTTGATATGTGATCAAGGGTAGCATCAAGATAGATTGGGAGATTCTTGCCAAGTTTAGGTATTACTAGATAAGCAAAAACTCGGTTAGAGTTTTTGAAATAATTGTAACGAGTTTTGTTATCCTTACTTGTAAAGGGATCGACTATTCCTGTATCGCTCCTTTTTATAAGTTCGTTATACTTTTCTGCCGACTTATTTTCTTCCTCGATTTCTTTCTTAGGTCGTTTTTCTTGTTCTTTTATAAATTCTTCAAGTTTCTTTTGGTAGGATAATTCATTAATCGTCCTATTTATTAGGGGAATAGTTATAAAAAGTAGGCCTGTTAGGATAAGAAGATATCCTAAGATGCTAATTTTTGTTAGTTTTGAATTTTTTTTCAATATCTTCTACCTCTTTTCTTAGTTTTATAGACCTTCTTTTTTCTCTTGTAGAACCTACTATCAAAAAGACTAGGACTGGAATTAGTGCTAAAACTAATTGGAAGAAGTCCGGTCTAAATCTTGGCGTGTTAGCTATACCATCATCTATGGCGTCTTGGTAAGGAATCCTATGGCCCCTTACCAAAAGCCTGTGAGAGTTAATCATGTAAGGAGTACAAGTTAGAAGGGTAGCTAGATCTTTTCCTTCTTGGACTAGGATTGGCTCGAAGTTTGAAGGCTCGACTACTAGAATCTGATCAACCTTATAGGCTAGAGTTCCTTGGAGATTGTGGAAGTAAAAAATATCTCCTTCTACTAGTTGGTCTAGGTTTCTAAACAAAACGGCATTAGGGAGGCCCCTGTGACCGGTAATAACGGTGTGGGTTGACCTACCTCCTACTGGTAGGGAAGTTCCTTCCAAGTGACCACAGCCCTTCTGAAGGACTTCTTCGCTTGTTCCTGCATATACAGGGATATCCTGGTTTATCTTGGGAATTTCTATATGGCCTATCATCTCATTAACTTCTAGCATATGGGCGTAATAGGCCTTAGCCTCCTTGACTCTTTTACTATAAGGATCGGCAAGCTTAGATGGATCAAGGGTCTCGTTGTAGACTCTGGCAAGCTCCATCCTCCTACTTACTTCCTTCTTATCAATTTCCTTAGACTGTTTTACAAACTCTATTATCTCATCTTCAGCCTTAATTTCATAAAACTTCTGTGAAATCAGAGGATAGGAGAAGATTAAAAGACCGATTAGAAAGACTATGCCAAACTTTATCTTATCCTTTAAACTACTTCTCATCTTCTCTCACCTTCTTGGATTTCTTTAACAACTCTTCTTGTCGTTTCTTTATCTCCTCGATCCTAGAATAGTATCTCTTATTGTCCCTTCTAAGTCTCCACAAGTAAACTATTAAGACTATTATCAAGAATAGGGCTAGGAAGAATAGCAGTCTGAAAATCCAGTTAGCCTTAGTCGTCCTTATTAGCTCTTCATCAACAGCTGGCACATAAGGAACCCTATGGCCTCTTACTATAAGTCTGTGAGAGTTAATCATTATAGGTGTACAGGTAAGAAGGGTTACATAGTCATGACCAGGAGAAATCAGCAAATCGCTGAAATTACTTGGCTCAATTACCTTGATTTGATCAACCTGATAGGCCAAAATCTCGGCAATATTATGAACATAAAACTTATCTCCAATCTCAAGCTCATTTAGGTGGGTAAAAAGAGTAGCTTCTGGAAGACCAGAATGGGCTGTAAGGACTGAGTGAGTGGAGTTACCTCCTATAGGTAGGGAAGTTCCTTCCAAGTGTCCAACGCCCTTCTGGAGGACTTCCTCAGACGTACCAGCATAGATAGGAAGGTCTTGGTTAATCTTTGGTATCTCCACATGGCCTATCATCTCATGAACTTCAAGCATCCTCGCATACTCGGCCCTACCCTTTGCGTGTTTATCCTTAGCATAGGGGTCCTCGGAAACATTATTTACTAGGGAGTCATTATAAGCACGAGCAAGACCCATCCTTCTTTCGATTTCTGCTGTATCTATCTTATTAACCCCCTCGTTGAAGACGTTGACTTGATTGTTAGAATCAATCCTATAATAGATTCTATTTACCAAGGGATAAAGAGCTACTAGAAGTCCGATAAGAAATACAAACCTAAAAGTCCACTTCGCCCTTCTATTAGGCTTTTTCTTAACTTTTTTATTTTGTTTATTTTTTTCAAAAATAGCCATCTAAAATCCTTTACAAGCAAAATAGATACGATATCCCTACCGCATCTATTTATTCTTATGCTAGTTGTTTCCTATCTTCTCTTCTAACAATTAGGCTTCCCCCAATAATCATAAGAAGTCCAATAGCAAAGTAAATCCAAATCCTAATATCGCCTGTCTTAACCATAGGTCCTCGACTCCTATTTGTAATTATCTTTGTTGGAGTTGAAGGTGTTATTGGTGGAGGAGTTTCCTCTTTTGGTGGTTGATATTCATTTTCTATTAAAATAGGTGTATTTAAAGATGAACTAGCATCTATATCAAACTCAGTATCTTTAGCCACCGCCTTATAATTTTCAGGATAACCTACTTCTACTAGTCTATAATGACCGTAGTCTAGATCTTTAAGCTCAATGTTACCATTTTCATCAGATTTAACAAATAATACTTCACCATTTATTAAAACAGTCCTAAACTTGGAATCTATTAGTTTTTGAACCTTAAACTTGGCATCACTTAGCTTTTTGCCATGGTCATCCTTATCCACCTTGATAAACTTATGGCTTCCTTTTGGATTTTCAGGTGGAGGGTTAGGAGTTTCTGGTGAGTTAGGAACTTTTACAGAATCAACTTTTCCATTAACTAGTATCTTATGATTTTCATCTACGCAAAATTCGAAAGAATCCTCAGACTTTTTATATCCCTCAATAGCTGTTATCTCTTTGAAGTAATAATCTCCCTTAGGCATTTCGAGAAGATAAATTCTTCCCTTAGCCTTAGTTTCAATATCCGTAAGCTTTCCAGCTTCATCATAAATGTATTCGCCAGGGTTTTTGCCTTCCTTGAAGTTTATTTTCTCTTCACTTCCTTTTTTATAAACAGCGAAGGTGACGCCATCTAGGGTTGTGTCTGTATCTTTAACGTATTTAATTAAGGATGGAATCCTTTTGTTTGTAATAGTTACAGATCCCCCAAGTTTTATTGGTTTGTCTTTGTTGTTTCTTCCTATATTAAATTGTGGATCGTAACCTTCAATAGTTTCTACTTCTTCGAAATAATATTCTCCTTCTGGAAGACCCTTAACAACAATTTTTCCGTCTGTATTAGTTCTTAGAATATTATCACCTTTAGTATTTGATGGATCATATTCATAGTAAGTGCCTGTCTCTTGTTTTTTAACAGGAACTAGAGAATAAGTATCTGGGTCAGTTTTGTTTTTCTTATCATCTTTTCTAAATAATTTAAAACCAACCTTATCAAGCTTGATGTTTTCATCATCTTCGTCAACTTTTATTAAAGTGATGTCTTTAGTAGGTACTTCTTCTGTACTTTTCATGTCAACTGGAATCACATTTTTTTCGCCACTTATACTAACAACACTTGTTACCAATTTACTTGGCTTAAATTTTTCACTGGCCTTTTTCCTAGATTCATCTGTTTCTTTAAAAAGATATACACCTTTTTCTAAATCTTTTATTACAATTCTCTCAGCACTTATACTAGCTCTAACTTTTTGCTTTCCATCAACATCACTAAATTCAGTACTATCAAAATCTATGGAGTCGTAAAGCTTATCATTAAAAACTAACTTGGATTTATCGCTTAGCTTAGCTTCCCCGAATTCTTCATTTATTTTATCGATACTTAGGCCATCATACTTTTTTTGAAGCTCTATTTTTTTATTATCATCAAGATTGTCTGGGTCTAAGTTTAATTTTTTATCAATTCTCCAATACATAACTTGTCTTTCTGATGACTTAAATATGTATCCGGAACTTTCTTTTTCAGAAGTTTCTGCATTCTGAGAGTTTTTGTCAGAATCCCACTCGTGTATTTTTAGGTCTATGACAACACTATAATTATTAGTTTTCCCTGTTTTCTCAGCATGGCTCACTGATGTAAGAAAAAAAGCTTGGAAAATCATTAGAACAGGTAGAAGGTAGGCTACCAGTATAAATTTCACATCCTTTTTCATAATTCCTCCTAAAATTTAATAATCTTTTCCTATGTAGTTAATCCTTGGCTAGATTATTATTTTATCTCCATAGTCTCTTTAGGCCTCATTTATTAGCATTTTTATTGTGATATATTTCACTTAGCAATATCTATAACAAACGCCTTCTTTTTAATATTATTATAACATAGTTTGCTAAACAATACCATCACTTTGGGGAAATATTTAATTTTTTTGAGATTTTTTATTTAGAATTTTTTCATAAAAAGAGGCTCCTGCATGATGATTTAATCATATTGCAAGAGCCCCTTTTTATTAGAATCTTGTTTTAAACTTATCTATTGGCGGTTGCTACTAGGCTTATGCCTGTGCCTGCTATGGATTTGATGATTATATCACCTACTTTTACTGGTGCTTTTATGCTTGCTTTATTGATTTCTTCCATAGCTTCTTTCATCTTAGCCTTTGGAATGGCTTCAGATGTTTTTACTGGGACTGAATAAGCTCTTCCGCCTTCTACTTTTACTGTAGATGTTACAGTCCTTACTGGATTTTTGACTTCGCTTCTGGCATATACTTCACCTCTTTTACAAGTGTTACCTGTAATATCAGTGATTTCTCCGTCAGCATCCATTGTTACTGTTACGCTACAGCCTAGAGGACAATTTATACATGTAAGATCTTTTTTCATATTTCCTCCAATTTAATTTCTATTTCTTTGGCTCCTTGAGGGACATCCTTCTTTTTTAGGATTAAATCTTCCATCTCTCCTGGAGCATATACTAGTTTTCTCTTCTTTGCTACTTCTTTGCCATCGACAAACATCTTTAGGATTCTATTTTGATAGACGTTGTTTACCCTAAATCTTATGATGGCTGTTTCATTCATTGTATCAAGATTAATGTATTGAGGAAGGGTGTAGGATATTCCATCTCCTGCCTTTAGGTAGATTGGACTAGTCTCAGATTTTTTAAATTTACCTTCTATGTAGGCTGCTGCGTTTTCTGCTGCAAGTTCACTTTCATCTGTTACATAGTCTACTAGGTCATGAACGTGGAGGACATTACCACAAGCAAAGACTCCTTCTACGTCTGTCATTAGTCTATCTGATACGACAGCTCCCTTGGTTTTTGGATCTATCTTGATTCCTGCTTCTCTTGTTAGCTCGTTTTCTGGGAGAAGCCCTACTGATAGGAGGATAGTATCGCAGTCATAGTGTTTTTCGGTTCCTGGGATTACTTTCATGTGCTCGTCAACTTGTGAGAGTGTACATCCTTCTACCCTGTCTTTTCCTTCTATACTTGATATAGTTGTGTTAAAGTATAAAGGTATGTCAAAGTCATTTAGGCATTGGACTATATTTCTTTTTAGTCCTCCAGAGTAAGGCATTATTTCTGCTACACATTGAACTTTTGCGCCTTCTAGGGTCATTCTTCTTGCCATTATTAGACCTATATCTCCTGATCCTAGGATTACTACTTTTTTGCCTGGCATATAGCCTTCAAGGTTGATCATCCTTTGAGCAGTTCCTGCTGAGAATACTCCAGCTGGTCTGCTTCCTGGTATGTTTAGGGCTCCTCTTGGTCTTTCCCTACAACCCATAGCAAGGATTACTGCCTTTGGCTTTAGGGTAAACATACCATTTTCTTCATTCATTAGAGTAAGGATCTTGTCATGGGCAAAGTCTATTACTATTGTGTTTAAGAGAATGTCTATATCTCTTTCTTCTACTAGGTCAACAAATCTTTGGGCATATTCTGGGCCTGTTAGTTCTTCTTTGAATCTGTGAAGACCAAAACCGTTGTGGATACATTGGTTAAGGATTCCACCAAGCATTTCATCTCTTTCTACAACTAGGATGTTTTTTACTCCCAAATCGTAAGCTTTGGCTGCTGCTGCAAGACCTGCAGGGCCTCCACCAACTACTACTAAATCATAATTCTTCATCACGCCCTCCTTACTTTACATGGCCTTTGATATAGTAGGAATCTGGGTGATTTTTAACTATATCATCGTAGTTTTCGCCAAGTTCTCTGGCGAGTATTTCCATAACTCTTGGTAGACAGAAGCCACCTTGGCATCTTCCTGCTGTAGCTCTGACTCTTCTTTTCACTCCATCAACAGTCCTAGCCCCAAGTGGACGATTAATAGCATTTACTATCTCGCCTTCTGTTACTTTTTCGCATCTGCAGATGATTTTACCATATCTTGGATCTTTTTTGATTAGGGCATCATGTTCTTCTAAGCTTAATTCGCTTGTTTTTGGTATCGGATTTCTGTCATAAGTAAAGTCTTTGTTTTCTTCAAGGCCAAGTTTATCGCTAACAAGTCCTGCCATATATTCGCCAATGGCTGGAGAAGATGTTAGGCCTGGAGATTCGATTCCTATACAATCGAAGAAACCATCAAGACTTTCTTTTAGGATAAAGTCTCCTCCTACTTCGTGGGCCCTGTTGCCTGAAAATGATGTGATTACCATTCTTACTGGGACATTGACAACTGTATCGTTTGATTTTTCTATTACTTCTTCTAGGTGTTCTCTAGTTGATCTTATGTCATCTTTTTCGTCTACGAAGTCTGATGTTGGGCCTACTAGGGTGTTGTTATCAATAGTTGGTGAAACAAGGATTCCCTTACCCTTTTCTGTAGGTAGGTTGAACATTACATGGTTGACGTAACCTTGTGTATCCTTATCAAGAAGGAGGTATTCTCCACGTCTTGCTCTTATTTCAAACTTCTCATCGCTTACTTTATTGTGGATTTCATCAGAATAAAGACCTGCAGCATTTACAATTGTTTTTGTTTCATATGTAGCTTTTTCTGTTACGACTTTCCAATAGCCATCTTCTTTGATTGTATCAATTACTTTTGAGTTAAACTTATATTCAACTCCATTAATATTAGAAACTTCTGCAAAAGCAATATTCATTAGGAAGGGATCAAGGATACCTGCTTCTGAACAATATAGGGCGTAGCATACATCATCAGAAACATTTGGCTCCATTTCTCTAACCTTATCTCCATCCATAATTTCCATGCCCTTAACTCCATTTTTTATACCAAAATCGTAGAGTTCTTTAAGTTGTGGATAATTTTTTTCGTCATGGCACAATACAAAGGTTCCAATTTTCTTGTAAGGAAAAGCAAGTTTTTTTGCTTCTTCTTCCATCATTTGGTTGCCTCTGACATTCATCTTAGCCTTGAGGGTACCTGGGTGAGCGTCGTAGCCACCATGGCAGATGCCGGAGTTGGCCTTGGATGTCTCAGTACATACATCTTCGTTTTTTTCTAATAATAGGAATTTTCCTTTTTTCTTTGATAATTGGTAGGCAATTGATGTTCCGGTAACTCCACCACCTATAATTATAGCATCATACATATATTCCTCCCTTTCAATGGAAAAGAAGGCGAGCTAAAGTAGGGTAATACTTTAGCTCGCCTTCTCTAATTTCTATTTAGTTTATATCTTACCTTATTTTTTAAAAATTGTTAAGTTATTCCTCGTAAGTTTTTGCCCAAGAGAATGATCTATCAACTGCTCTTTGCCAGTTTCTATCTTTCTTATCTCTTTCTTCTCTTGAGATTTCTGGGGTAAATTCTCTATCAACTAGACGATTTTCTTTTATTTCATCTAAGTCTTTGTAGTAACCTACTGCAAGACCAGCAAGATAAGCTGCACCAAGAGCTGTTGTTTCAAGAGTCTTTGGTCTTTCTACCTTAGTTTGAATCATATCAGCTTGGAATTGCATCAAGAAGTTATTTGCAGAAGCACCACCGTCTACTTTTAGTTCATGAAGGTCTCTTCCGCTATCTTTACTCATTGATTGAAGAACGTCATTTGTTAGATAAGCTAGAGATTCAAGGGTTGCTCTTACTATATGATATTTGCTTGTTCCTCTTGTAATACCTACTATAGAGCCTCTTGCATAAGCATCCCAGTAAGGAGCACCAAGTCCTGTAAAGGCTGGAACTACATAACATCCATTAGTATCTTTAACTTTGGTTGCCATATATTCTGTATCATCAGCAGCATCTACTATTCTTAGTTGATCTCTTAGCCATTGGATGGCAGAACCTGCAACGAAGATTGAACCTTCAAGTGCATAGTTAACCTTACCATCGCCAAGTCCCCAAGCTATAGTTGTTACTAGACCATTATCAGACTTAACAGCAGTTTCTCCTGTATTCATTAGTAGGAAGGCACCTGTTCCGTAGGTGTTTTTAGCATCGCCTTCACTAAAACAGGTTTGACCAAATAAGGCTGCTTGTTGGTCACCAGCCATACCTGCTATAGGAATTTCACCATCGAAATAACCTGAGAAGGTATTACCATAAACATAAGAAGATGGTTTAACATCTGGGAGCATACATTTTGGAATATTCAAGATAGAGCAAAGTTCATCATCCCATTCTAGGGTATGAATATTAAAAATCATTGTTCTTGATGCGTTTGAATAATCTGTAACATGAACCTTACCACGGGTTAGGTTATATACTAACCAAGTATCAACTGTACCAAATAATAGCTCACCATTTTCTGCTCTTTGTTGACCATTTTCGATATGATCTAGGATCCAACGAATCTTTGTTCCTGAGAAATATGGGTCAACTACAAGACCTGTCTTATCTTGGATAGTTTTTTTGTAGCCATCAGCTACGAGTTTGTCAGCCATATCTGCTGTACGGCGGCATTGCCAAACGATTGCATTATAAACAGGTTTACCAGTAGCTTTTTCCCAAACAATAGTTGTCTCTCTTTGGTTTGTTATACCGATTGCTTCTATTTCATCTGCAGTAATACCTAGTTTTGCTATAGCTTCAGTGCATACACCTAGTTGAGTTGACCAGATTTCTGTTGCATCATGTTCTACCCAACCTGGATGTGGGAAGAATTGTGTAAACTCTTTTTGAGCTACTGACAATATCTCACCTTTTTTGTTAAAAATGATTGCCCTATTACTAGTTGTACCTGCATCAAGTGCCATGATATATTTTCCCATAATATCTCCTTTTACATTTTCCATACATCGCTATTAGATGATGATATAGCTATGGCGTTAGCGTTAAGAGCATTAATCACATCACTTTTTTCATTAATAAGGCCGCCAGCCACAACAGGAATGTGAGTTCTCTTTGATATATCATCCAATATCTTTGGCATAATTCCAGGAAGTATCTCTATGAGGTCACAATTTGCTTTTTTTACCGTCTCCTTAACACTCTCATAAGAAAGTGAGTCCAAGACGAAAAATCTAAGTATTGAAAATAGGCCTATTTGCCTAGCATATGAAGCATTTTGTGGCCTCGTAGTAATAATCCCGTCAGCATCAGTGTAATTTTTGATGAAAGCCGATGACAGTTGGGAGCTTGATAATCCTTCAATCAAATCCTCGTGAACCATGACTATCTTTCCATGTTTTTTTAGTTTAGTAACTATGTGAGGGATGCTTTCTACAGTACCAAAAAGCACGAACACTATTTTGTTTTCACTATCCAAAGAGTCTCTTAAATCTTTGTTGTTTTTGATAGCCATGATAATAGGATTGTCATAAATTGTATCAAATATCTCTTCGCTAGTCATACAACCTCCATGAACGCAGAAAACGAGCGTGTAAAATTTTCACAGCTCGCCATCTCTTATATATTCTCTTACTAGTAGTTTACCACAAACAAAAAAATCTTGCAATCATTTTCATAAAATATTTTATGTATATTTGTAGGATTTGGTTTTTTACAAGCTTTGTGAACTAAAATTTTTTTCAAAAAAAGGAAAATGTTTAGTTTTTTCTAAAAATCTTCCTTTTTTCCTTCGCTAATTCCCTCGCCAGCTAGGACTTGAGGGATAGTTTTTAATATAATTTTAAAATCATTTAAGAAAGTAACATTTGCTGCATATTCTCCGTCGGTCTCAGCCTTTTTTTTGGGAGGTAGATTATCTCTTCCAGAAATTTGGCTAAGGCCAGTAATACCAGGTCTTACATTTATGGCTCCATATTCTTTTCTTAAATTTATTAACTCTGTTTCTTTTAGGATGACAGGTCTTGGACCTACTATACTCATATCACCCTTAATAATATTTATCAACTGGGGAAGCTCATCTATTGATGTCTTTCTTATGAAGGAGCCAACCTTTGTAATATAGCTATCAGCATTAGCAAGCTCCCATGTCGCAGCGTTTTTGGGTGCATCCGTTGACATCGACCTGAATTTAATACAAGAAAAAGGCCTAGCTCCCATGCCTGATCTTTCTTGGATGAAAAAGACTTTGCCTTTAGGCTCTTCTATTTTTATGGCCAAGGCTGTAAGCAAAAATATAGGTGAAAGGATTATAAGGCCTAGGAGGGCCAAGATCCTATCTAGTATATTCTTTACATATTTCTCGTACATAATTTTCTCCATTAATCTTAACTAATCCTAATTCTACTCTACAAATAGGGATATTTCATCATCACTTAGTTCCCTATATTCTCCTTCAGCAAGGTGGCTATCAAGTTTTAGTTTTCCTATTGCAAGTCTTTTTAATTTTAAAACTTCATTGTCGCAATTAGAGAATAGTCTCTTGACTAAGTGAAACTTACCTTCTGTTACCCTTACTAGGGCCTTTTTCTCTTCCAAAATCTCAAGCTTGGCAGGTCTTGCTGTATAGTCGTCTTCTTTGATATAGACACCTTCTTCGAAAATCTTTATGAGGTCATTTTTAATTTCATCACGAGTTTCTACTTGGTAAGTCTTTTCTATGTTAGAATTTGGACTTGTAACCTTGTGGATGAACTTTCCGTCAGTCGAAAGAAGGATAAGACCTGTCGTATCCTTATCAAGTCTTCCTGCTATAGAAAGATCTAAGTTCTTATAAAAATCATCCAAGATGTCTATTACAGTAGGATCCTTATCTTCTGTCGCAGAAAGAAAGCCAGCTGGCTTATTCATCATGATATATATATTTTCGAAGTAATCTACGAATTGATCCATGTAGTAAACTTCATCAAGGTCTGGGTCTACCTGGATTGATGTATCTTTTACTACTTGTCCATTTACTATTATTGCTCCCTTTTTAGCATTACGCTTGATATTTTTTCTAGTATCTAGGCCGGAATTTCCGATCATTTTATCTAATCTCATTTTCTACCTTTCTTCAAAACATTATTTGTGGCAAGACTAAGCTCATCAAAAGAAGTATAAAAACCTTCAAGGTATTGCCTACCCTTAGGACTTATATAATAATACTTCCTCCTTGGTCCAATCTTTGACTTCTTGTAGGCACCAAAGATTAGGCCCTTCTTGGATAATCTTTGAAGGATGGGATAGACTGTTCCCTCAGTCATAGCATAGAAGCCTGAATTTTTAAGCTCCTCTACTATTTCGTAGCCATATGTTTCGTTATTTTTTATTATATGAAGGATAATTCCTTCTATTACTCCCTTTAGCATTTGAGATTCAATCATTTTATCACCTGCCTATATTGTATAGCACAGTAGCGTATTTTCAAGCTCTATTGCAATAAAATTTCATCTGACAAAATTTACAAGCATCTTTATCATCTGTCCTTTTATCAAAATTTTCCTCTATAATATTTTGAGCTAGCCTATCAATTTGATCTAAATCAAAGTTTTGCTCACGAACTTTGATTAACTCATCCTTTTCTATAAAATACAAGTACATATCCTTAACTTCTTCTCCATTAAGCTTCATAAGTTTATTGTAAGTTATTACTTGCTTTTTGTACTTATCTAGGCTTTTATCATTAAAAGAGCCTGTCTTTAGATCCATAATCGATTGATCTTTTAAAATTATATCTATGTTACCTTGAAGGATATAAAAATTCCTATCTGCCTTATAATTGACTTCACTAGACCTGACTTCAAAAGCCTTGTTTAAAAGATTGGATATAGGAATAATGAAGCTTTCATTTTCTTTGAGGAAGTCTGTCATAGCCTTTTTGTCAAAATTGTCTGAATACATATATTGGGCAAGCTCGTGAACCTTAGAACCAAAAATAAGGCTTTGAGTCTTTTTTTGTCTGTAGGATAATTTCCTTACAAACTTATACTTGAGCGGACAAGTTAGGTAGATATCAATATCTGTTGTATAGGCAAGGATTTTCTTCTCATTTTCTTTCTTTGCCATCTTAAAATCAATAGAAGCTAGGATTGATGAATCATCAAGGCTTAAAGCGAAGTTTTTAATTCTAAAGTCTCTCGAATTATCCAAAACTACCAAAAGATTCTTGGCCCTAGTAAAGGCTGTGTAGTATTTTCTGTAGAAGTCTAGATTCTTTTTTTCAAGGCTATCACTTGCTAGGTAGCTATCTGTATATTTGGGATAGTCCTTTCTTGGATAATCGTTAAGACTTGAAACAAAAACCACATCAAACTCTAGACCCTTTGATTGGTGGATAGTCATAAAATTTATGGCATCTTCATAAGAGTCATCCTCATCAAATTCTCCAATGGCGTTTTTCTTAAAGTAAACAAAAAGAAAGGCATTTACAAACTTTAATCCAGAATCTTTACTCTTAGGATAAATTTCATCGAAGTCGACACATAGATTTACGAATTTTCCAGTATTCTTGTAAATCCTTTCTCTATCAAGCTCATCTATCGCCCCTTCTAGTATCTCCTTATAGAAAGCAAGGCCCATTACTTTGTAGATTATAGCTGATAGGTCTTGACCTGCTTCTAAGAAAAAAAGAAAATCATTAATCTCTCTAGAAGAAATAAAGCTATCATCTTCTAGAATACTTTTAAGATACTTCCTATAAGTGTTTTTTTGCCTTTGTTCATAGGTCATAAATCTTTCATCAAAATCCACATTTATGCGGTCAAAATTTGCAATTTTCATAAGGACATAGACAAAAAACCTAATCTCTTTCCTATGGAAAAATTTATCGCTCTTTCTATTTATTACTCTGATATTTTCCTTAGAAAATTTCTCCTCAAGGGCTTGTGGATAGGGATTGGCAAAGCTTGGAAATAGGAAGGCAATTTGATTGAGCTTTATCTTTTTTGAAAGAAGCTTTACGATTTTTACGAGATTATCCATCTCATCTGCTCTCGCCCTAACTATGGTGTTAGGATTTTCTTTCTCATCGACTGACCTTAACTCTTTTCTGCTTGCTCCCTTGGCTTCTTCCATGAACTTTCTCGCCTTATCAATTATTACTTGATTGGACCTGTAATTTATATCGAGAAAATATTTTTCCACCTTAACTTTCCTCCTTTGGTAGAATTTCTCGTCAAAATGGGTGAGGTTTTTAGCATCCGCTCCCCTAAAGGAGTAAAGGGCCTGATCATCATCACCGAAGACTATGATATTATTTGAATCAGTCAAAGCAAAGGCGATTTCTTCTTGGATGAGGTTGGTATCTTGGTATTCGTCTATAATTACAAGATCTATTGATTTTCTTATCTTTTCACCGATAAGGGGATCTTTTAGGAGGTCAAGAAATCTTTTTAGGATGAGCTGAAAATTAATTAGACCTAGCTTATTTAGAAGATTTTCATAGGTCAGATAAATTTCATAGCTTAGCCTATCCTTAGGATTTTCGGAATTTTTAAGCTTATCTAGGTCTAGGACTTGGTTAATTATAGTTTGGAAAATATCTAGGATGCTAGCTACTTCATCTTTCTTGATGAAGCTTTCAAAATTATCAAGACCTGTGAAAAGGTTCAGATTTTCCCTTACTATAAACTCTTCCATAAAGGAGTCTATGATTTTGAGATTGAAAAAATTATGGTCGAGCCTCCTATATTTTGTAATGAAATCCATGGCAAGGGAGTGAAAGTTACCTATCATCATGTCCTTTAAGTCCACCCTAAGACCTTCTTCCTTTAGCCTTGTAATTATTCTAGTATTAAGCTCATGGGCTGCCTTTTTGGTAAAGGTCGTAATAAGGATCTTGTTAGCTTTAAAGCGTTCGTTTTTTATGGCTTCTGCCACAAAATTTACAATAGTATGGGTTTTACCTGTGCCAGGCCCCGCTATAACAAGGGCTGGAAGCTTGGCATTTTTAATAATTTCTTCTTGGCCTATATTTCTCATAAGACTTTTTCATAGCATATCCTATCCTTAAAAATGCCGTCCTCATCTACTTGAATTAGCCCAAGTTTCCTAAAGGAAAACTTATCAAGAAGACCCCTCATCCTAAAATTATCCTCATGGGTGTCTATCCTAAGCGAATCTTTCCCTAAATTTTCTGCCAAAGATACGATCTCTCCCATAAATTTTGTCCCGAGGCCTTTTATCTTTGATTTCGAATCGACCATAAAAGTATGGATAACTAGATAAGTTGACCCTTCAAAGTCATTTTCATATCTATCGTAAGTTGGCTCCGCATTTTCACTTAGAAAAGCATAGGCGTAAACTTCGCCATCCCTTTCATAAACATAGCCGGATTTTTTTTCGATTTGCCCTTCTATAAGATTTTTATCCGGATTTGACTTTTGCCATTGGTCGACTCCATCTTTTTTAAGAGATGCTTTCGCCAAAGCGATAAACTCTTCTATCCTTCTTATATCTGTTTTCTCTGCGATCCTAATCATAAATAAACTCCTTACTTTCTTCTACTATACCATAGTCTTTGCTTAGCTAGTCTAAGTTTGTAAGATAAATTAACAAAATGTATAATGGACATAGAAATAAAGATTGAGAGGAATATTATGTACGATTATCTAATTATAGGAAACGGAATTGCTGGCCTTTCAGCAACTGAAGAAATAAGAAAAAAAGATCCTCAAGGAAAAATTTTAATAGTATCAGAAGAAAAACCATCTACTTATTGGAGAACAAGACTATCAGATTTGATAAGTAAAGACTTCACAGATGATGAAATCTTTGTTAAAAAAGAACCATGGTATAACGAAAGAAAAATCGAGGAAAGACTTTCAACTAAAGTAGAGAGAATAGATCCAGAAAAAAGAATAGCATATCTTGCTGGTGGAGAAGAAATCGAATTTGGCAAGGCCCTTATTGCAACAGGGGCAAGAGCCTTCGTTCCACCAATTACAAACGTAGACTCCAAGGGTGTCTTTGCCATAAGAACTGTAGATGACCTTAGAAGCTTTAAGGAGTATGTAGCCGACAAGAAGGAAGTAGTAGTTATAGGAGGGGGAATCCTAGGACTAGAAGCAGCCTTCTCTGCCCAAAAACTCGGCCTAAACATCACAGTAATAGAAAGCTTCGACTACTTACTAGCAAGACAACTCGACCGTGAGCTTTCAGAAAAACTTGAAGAAAACTTAAACAATATGGGAATTACGACCTACACAGGCAAAAACACCCAAGAAATCCTCACAAAGGACGGGGCAGTTTGCGGAGTAAAGCTTGCTGATGGAACTGAAATTCCTGCAGATGCTATAATGGTTCAAGCTGGTATCAGATCAAACATCAAGATGGCCCAAGAATCAGGACTTGAAACTGACAGAGGAATTATGGTAAACGACCACCTAGAAACAAGTCACGAAGGAATCTTTGCAGCAGGAGACTGTGCACAAATCGGCCAATTTACCATAGGACTTTGGACATCAAGCCAAGAAATGGGCAAGATCGCAGGCCATAATATGACAGGTGATAGCGAATCTTACAAGCAACCAAAACCATTCTCAACCCTAATGCTCGGAGATATCAAGCTATTTTCTGCTGGAATGAACTCAGGAGAAGGAATCGAAGAAGAAAAGAAAGAAATAGACAACAAAATCTACAAACTTTTCAAAAAAGCAGATTCATATGTAGGCGGCATCCTCTGGGGAGACATAATGTATCAAAACGATGTGAAAAATGTAGTATTTAACGGCAAAGCCCTTGAGGAAACAAAACTAGGGACAGAGATTTTTGGAAAATAGATTTTAAAAAATTAAATAAGGTTAAGCTAAAAGGCAGAGATTAACTTCCCTGCCTTTTAGCTTTTATAGGTAGACTGATTTTTAATAATTATTTTAGAAGTATTCTTTTTTAATGATTCTCAATTACAAACTCCTTATTTATAATTTTTATTTTCTTATCAAATACATTAAGAAATTCGCCATTTGTAGAATGACTAACACAGATAATTAATTTATCTTGGATTCCCTTTATTATTTTAGAAATCAGAATCTCATTTTCAAAATCTAATGCAGATGTTGGCTCATCCATAATAATAACCGACTTATCTAAATATAAAGCTCGGGCTAAATCTAATCTTTTTTTCTCACCACCTGATATACTATCTTTACTTAAAACACAATCAAATTCATTATCTTTTGAATTAAACCAGTCAGAAAGACCCACTTTTTCTATACACTCTTGTGATCTTACTAAATCTACATTTTCCGAAAATAAAGTTATGTTATTTAGTATACTTGTATTAAAAATTATAGTTTCTTGTGGTATATAAAACATATTATCGTAATAAGATGATTTATCTATTTCTGATAACTTCTTTTCGTTGATAGCAATATAATCATTAGCATACTCATATATTCCAAACAAAGAATTAAGAAATGTACTTTTTCCAGACCCACTTTCTCCTAGAAGTACGTATTTATTTCCATTCATAAAGTTAAAAGATATGTTTTTTAAGATAATTTTATTAGAAAAAGATAAATTCAAATTCTTTATATCAATTTTTTCTATATTACTTATCTTGCTATTGGTTTTTTTATCATTTGTTTTACATTTATCAATAAAATCTAAATAATCAAAGAAAATTTTTCTTGATGACAAAAACTCACTATAAATATTTGATATTGTTTGAATAGGACCAGCTATTGTAAACATTAATGTTGTCATTGCTATTAAAGATGGCAAGGTTAATAAATTCTTATACACAAATATTCCACCAATTATCCAAGTTCCAGAATATAAGACATTACCAAGTCCGTAGGATATGGAATAGGTTTTTAATAGTGATGATTCAAAAAATATACTTTCATGTTTAAGTTTCTCTCCTAATAGTTTCAATCTATCATGGAAAAATAGTTTTAAATTTGAAATATTTACAAAAAGAATATTATCTGCATATTCATTATAACTATTGAGGTACTTGTCTTTAGCATTTTTTTGTAATTCCTTTTTATTAGCAAGAATCTTTTTACTTATTATAGGTGTGAGTAATGGAATAGCTGACAGAACGAGCATAATTATAGTTAGATACCCTTGTATATATATAGCAGAAATCAAGGAAATAACAAACATAAAAGAATATAATATTATAGATAGTAAATTTCTTATATATGATTCCTCTACTATGCTCAAATCATTTACCATTTTGTTTTTTATTGTATTAGTAAAATTATAGTCCATTTTTGACAATTCTGTTTCATTTATATTTTTTATTAGGTCATTTTTTAAATCTAAGGATATCCTATTGGTGATTATAGACCTATATTTTTTTGGTATATAATCAAAACTGGCTTCAAGTATAAGGTAGGGAATTGCAAATATTGAAAATAAAATCAAAGCCCTGAAGTCATTATTTATAGCAGAACTAGTGATTCTTTGATATAAAAACGCAGTACCAGCAGTTAAACTAGCAGAAATGAAACACATAAATATATATATTATAATATTTTTTTGTTGTTTTTTATATATTTTCTCATTTTCTATACTTTTCTCTCCTCTAAAATATATTTAACGCCAATTTACATATCTATACAGATATGGCCATTTCCTTATTCTTAGAATGAATTTAATAGAGCATTTTATAAATGATAAATCAAAACTATATTATCTATAATATTTGTACTCTCTTATCCAAGTAGCTATCCATCCTCCTATAGACAAAACAAAACCTGCTATTAATTCAACAAAAAACATAGGGGTTGTGAAGATGAAATCGTTTGAAAAAGCTATTAATAAGTTAATGAAAATAAAAATCCCTATTAGAATTAAGTTAATCTTCACCCAAAAATCATAGGAATTCGCATAATTCTTTTCACTTCTAAGAGCTATTCTTGAATAATATCCCGAAATCTTCCAAGAACTTCCATATAGTTTTTTCACAAGTTCATAAGGAGGCCTAGCAAAAAACCTCAAAATATAAACAATCAGAAGTAAAATAGAAAAAGCAAAAACCAAGTAAATTGAATTTCCATTATTCTTCAAAGTGTCAAATATATATTCTTTGAAAAACTCAATTATGCCAAATATCAATAAAAGCATAATAAGATCTATCATGATAAATTTATTTTTTCTCATTACATAATCTCCCTTAACTAATAGCTTTATATATTAAAATTTCTAATACTTATATAATAGG
Source organism: Anaerococcus tetradius (assembly GCF_947087635.1). Classification (NCBI taxonomy): domain Bacteria; kingdom Bacillati; phylum Bacillota; class Tissierellia; order Tissierellales; family Peptoniphilaceae; genus Anaerococcus; species Anaerococcus tetradius. The sequence continues at coordinate 33,673 of NZ_CAMUDP010000003.1, read as the reverse complement.
AAAAACCTAATTCTTAAGAGTAAAATTATTATATTTTCGGAACGAATTCTATTTTTAAATCCATCCCTAGGCCTTCGGCTAATCTTTTTAGTAAATTAATAGTAGGATTTCTAGTTCCGTTTTCTAACTTACTAATATCAGCTTGATCTATTCCTGTTTTTTTCGCCAATTCTTCCTGAGTCAAATTCTGTAATTTTCTAGCATCTAGCATAGCCTTAATTATATCAAGCTCCGGGCTTATCTTTTTATATTCTTTTTTGAATTCCTCATCTTTTAATTGTTCTTCCAAGTATTTATCAAATGTTTTCATATTGTTCCCTCTCAATAAATCTTTTCCTATATTTCTTTGCTTTGTCTATTTGATTTTTCGGGGTTTTTTGGGTCTTTTTTATAAATCCATTAGTTAATATTATCTTCTTATCATAATAGAAAAAATATAGAACTCTTGTTATATCACTTCCTACTTTTCCTCTTAGCTCGAAAATACCATCATCTATATGTTTGCTATAGGGCGATCTAAGTTCATTTCCATAATCTTGGAGTAAAGAAATTATACCCACTAGTTTAGCCCTAGACTTCTTTGGTAAACTATCTAAAAATTCTTCTACTGGTATTCTTCCATTTTCAGCCTCATAAAATAGAACTTCGAAATTATCCATCACATCTCCTTAATTTTATTTTATGTTATATATACCATATTGTCAACGAAACAATTTCTTAGTAAATAGTTTATAATAGTAGGGATAGTAAGAATTGTTAAATAAAAATTAACTTAGATATAAAGTTGAACAAAAAAACAGAAGAGCTTTTACACTCTCCTGTCTTAGTTTTTATTTTAATACATGCCTGGCATGCCTGCTGGCATTTGTGGTGCTTCTTCTTTTGGGATGTCTGCTACTGCTGCTTCTGTTGTTAGGATCATTCCTGCAACACTTACTGCGTTTTGTAGGGCAGATCTTGTTACCTTGGTTGGTTCTACGATTCCTTTTTCGAACATATTTACATATTCGTCATTGTAAGCATCATAGCCTTCATCTTTAGCTGAATGTTTTACTCTTTCTACTATTACGGATCCATCCATACCAGCGTTTTCTGCAATTTGTCTTAGTGGAGCTTCTAGGGCTTTTTCTATGATGATTGCACCTGTTTTTTCATCTCCCTTTAGGCTTTCAGATAGTTTTTTAATCTTTTCTATTGCTCCTATTAGGACAACTCCACCACCTGCAACGATTCCTTCTTCAACTGCGGCTCTTGTTGCTGATAGGGCGTCTTCGATTCTGTATTTTTTCTCTTGCATTTCAGTTTCTGTTGCAGCTCCAACGTTGATTACTGCAACTCCACCAGCAAGTTTGGCAACTCTTTCTTGAAGTTTTTCTTTTTCGTATTCGCTATCTTCTGTTTCTACTTGTTTTCTGATATGGGCAACTCTTTCTTCAAGGCTTTCCTTAGATCCCTTACCTTCTACTATTGTTGTGTTGTCTTTGTCAACTTTAACTTTCTTAGCAGATCCTAGCATGTCTATTGCTGTATCTTTTAGTTCCATGCCAAGCTCTTCGCTTACAACTGTTGCTCCAGTGAGTATTGCTATATCTTCAAGCATAGCCTTTCTTCTGTCGCCATAGCCTGGTGCTTTTACGGCTACTACGTTAAAGGTTCCTCTTAGTTTGTTTAGGATAAGAGTTGTTAGGGCTTCGCCATCTACATCATCTGCTATGATTAGAAGTGGCTTGGTTGATTGAACGATTTGCTCTAAGAGTGGGAGGATTTCTTGGATGTTTGAAATCTTCTTATCTGTTAGTAGGATGTATGGATCATCAAGTTCTGCTATCATCTTTTCATTGTCTGTTGCCATGTAAGGTGATAGGTAACCCTTATCAAATTGCATACCTTCTACTACATCTAGGTGGGTATCAGTTGTCTTTGATTCTTCTACTGTGATTACTCCGTCATTGCCAACTTTTTCCATTGCGTCTGCTATGAATTTACCGATTTCAGGGTCTGCTGATGAAATTGTTCCTACGTTTTGGATAGCTTGTTTGTCTTCTACTTCTCTTGAGTTTTCTTTGATATAAGCTACGACTTCGCAAGTTGCTTTTTTAAGTCCCTTTTGTAATACTACAGGATTTGCTCCAGCTGCGAGGTTCTTTAGACCTTCTTTGATGATGGCATGAGCTAGGACTGTTGCTGTTGTTGTTCCATCTCCTGCTACGTCATTGGTCTTTGTTGCAACTTCTTTTACAAGTTGTGCTCCCATATTTTCAAATCTATCTTCAAGTTCTATGCTTTGGGCAATTGTTACACCATCGTTTGTGATTGTTGGTGCTCCATAAGCCTTATCTAAAACTACATTACGTCCTTTTGGTCCAAGGGTAACTTTTACTGCATTTGCTAGTTTATCAATTCCTGCTTCAAGACTAGCTCTTGCATCAGATGAAAATTTAATATCTTTAGCCATATAATCTTCCTTTCGTTTCTATTTTACAACTGCAAGTATATCGTTATATTTAACTACGATATATTCTTTATCATCAAGTTTAACATCTGTTCCGGCGTATTGAGAATAGATTACCTTATCTCCAACGCTTAGAGAATCTTTTTTCTTTTCGTCATTTTCTATATCAGAAGAAATTGCAACTACTTCTGCATATTGTGGTTTTTCTTGGGCACTTTCTGGAAGTACGATTCCAGAGGCTGTTGTCTTTTCAGCTTGTGCTTTTTGTATAACTACTCTATCACCTATTGGTTTTAGCATCATAATTTTCTCCTTTATTTTTACATTTAGCACTCACAAGTCTAAAGTGCTAACTCACAATATTAATATACTAAGACCAAAAATTTTTGCAAGTTTTATTTCTCATTTATATAAAAAGCTAGTCTATCGACAAGTTGTGGGATTTTTTTCTCGCTTACTCCACAAATCGCAACCCTAATCCCCTTGGCTTGAGGGATAGTAAAGATATTTTCTTTTTCTAATTCTTCTGCAATCTCAAAGGCCCTAGCAGTTGGAATAAAGGTGAAAAAACCTCCAAAATACGGAATCATGGTTAGCTTATTCTCCCTTGCTTTTAGGACGAATAAGTCCGCCCTTCTTTTAAGCATAGCTCTTAAAGCTTCAAGTTCCTTCTCATAGACTTTTTTGTATTCCTCTTTTTCCAAATCTATGAGGATGTTTTGAGCTACATGGGTTCCATTAGACCAATTGCATCTTGCTGAATGCGAAAGAGATGCTTCAAATTCTTTTATTATTTCCTCGCTTTGAGATATTCCTACTGCTGCCCCACATCTTAGGCCGTAGGCTGTGTGAGATTTGCTCATAGAAAAGCAGACTATTACCATCAAATTTTCTGGAAGAAGGGAAAATTTCTTAAAAAATCTCCTCTGCTCATCCCCATCTCCAGCAAATTCCAGATAGGCTACATCTACTATCAAAGTAAGCTTTTTGGATTTATCTTCTGCTTTTTCTTTAAGAAGACCAATAACTTTATCCCACTCATCATCTGATAGGGAATAGCCAGTTGGGTTGTTGGCAGGTGAATTGATCAAAAGAGCAATTCTATCAGCATACCTTAGCCCCTCACAAACAGCTTCTTCTAAAGCCTTGATATTAAAGGCATAATCATCAGTAAAAAACTTGTAGGTCCTAAAATCTCTCTCAAATTCTTGGCAGATTTTCCTGTAAGGAGCCCAATAATAATCGTGGCAAATTAATGGATCTCCCCTATCAAGATAAGAAAAAATCGCAGACCTAATAGCTCCTGTTCCTCCAGGACTTGCTATAGCTGAGATAAAACCTTCTGGCTTATAGGCTCCAAAAAGATTGTCAATTACTATCCTCCTGTACTCCTTCTCTCCTTCGATTGGTGCATAAGATGCAATCCTTGACCTGTCCATTTCATCAAGTCTATCATAAACAGAAGGAAGGCTAATAAGTTTTCCTTCATCATCTGCGAGTGTTCCTAAAGCAGCATTAATTACAGCGCTACTTCCATTTTTTTCTATAGCGGCGTTAGCCCTATTGTTTATAGCAAAGGCTAGATCTGGACCGTCATTCCATGTAGCCTTCTTGATTGTCATTACCATAAAATCCTCCTAATTACTTTTATTATACTACCAGCTTAAAGAATACCCCTAAGTAAAAGGTATAATTTTATTAAGAAAGGAATTTTTATGACCTACGACAAAAAAGATTTGAAAAATAGATTAAGCGATATCCCCTACAGGGTTACCCAAGAAAATGCAACAGAAAGACCCTTTTCTTCTGTCTATGACAACTTTTATGAAGAGGGAATCTATGTAGATATAGTAAGTGGAGATGCCCTTTTCTCATCAAGAGATAAGTACGATGCAGGATGTGGCTGGCCTTCCTTTACTAAGGCCCTTGATGATAGTGAAATTAAAGAAGAAGTGGATTTAAGTCATGGTATGATTCGTACCGAAGTAAGAAGTAGGGAGGCAGACAGCCACCTAGGCCACGTCTTTTCTGACGGCCCAGCTGATAGGGGAGGGCTTAGGTATTGCATAAATGGAGCAAGCCTTAGATTTATTCCCAAAGAAAAGATGGAAGAAGAAGGCTATGGTAAGTATCTAAAATTGTTTAATTGCTAATAGTTGATTAGCTTAACAAAAGTATTGTAAAAATAATTCTATTGCACTTTCAACCAATATGCTGTATAATATACGCGACTAGAAAGAAAGTAGTTCCATTTTGGACGCAAAAAAGACAGGAGAGCCTAACATACTCCTGTCTTTTTTTATTTGGCTAGTTACTATCTTTTCTGTTTTCTAACTTTTGTATTAATCTGTCTAACCATTTGCAAATGCAGTGACTAGTTACATCTACCATGACGGCTATTGAGAAAGAAAGTAGCTTTTTCATTTTGAACGCCCCCTTACTGTTACCAGTATAGGGATAGTAACATTATAATTATATCAGGTGTTTTTATATTTTTATAATATTTTAACTCCAAATTATAATTTATAAGGTGAAAAACAAATTATACCAAACACTTTAAGTTTTAATATTCTATTATAGAAATAAGCATTCAAAAAGACCGATTGTCCTAGAACAATCGGCCTCTTTTTTACAATTTCATTGAGTTTTGTCTTCTTCTTAGTCTTGTGATAGTTGCTTTTTCGTCAAGCTCTACCATGGACATGTCTATTACTGTTCCCTTTTTGATATCTTTAATAGCTCTTGATTTGTCTGTGATTAAGGCTATTGGCAAGAGGTCTTCTGTTAGGCTTCTGGCATGGCTTGTTAGTTTTCCAAAAACAGTTCTTGAGCCAACTCCTTCAAGCTTTTCTCCAGCCTTTATATCTCTTTTTGCTATTGTAACTGTATCTGCTACTTGACCATGAAGAGGAACTATTGTAGCTTCATTTTCTACTACTGCCTTGTAGATTGTAATTGGAGTTTCAAGACTTGTTAGGTGGTAAGGTCTATACATTAGATAGTTTGGACCATCACCAAAGCCTAAGAACTTCATAAGATCTCTTACGTCTTCTTGATCGCTTGTTACGATTATAAAGACTCCTGGAGCCATTCCTCTTGAAAATTCTACAACTCCATATCTTGAAAGCTTACCACCGTCTGCCTTTAGTTTGAAATCTTCTACGGCAGTTTCTGGGCTTGTGTCGATACCGTGGCAACCGAAAGTATCTGGTAAGAATCCTAGGGCGTTGGCTGCTGAGTTTAGCTCAAGCATGGTGTTTGTTCCGTCTACAAAGCTTGTAAGCATTTTTGCTGATAGGCCTTTTTTCTTTGCTTCTTCTGCGAGAGTTTCTGGTGTTGCATCATTATCTAGTGGGTTGTTCTTACCCTTTGCTGCAACTAATACTTCAAGGCCCATACCATAGGCGTATTCTACAAGATCGATTATAGCTCCTGGCTCATCGCCGAGGATTCCTGTATAAACAACTCCCGCCTTTTTTGCCATATCGTGAAGGACAGGTCCTACTACGGCATCACATTCTACGTTAAAGGTAATCATGTGCTTGTGGTATTGGATAGTTTTTCTTGCTATTACTGCTCCAAATGGAGGGTTCCCTGTACAATCTATTACTGCATTGATCTGCAAAAGCTTATAGGCTAGTCTGTAGTTTGTTGAAACACAAACGAAACCCTTTTCCAAGACTTCATAGCCTTCGTTATAGTCATCTGTAAATATTATCTTATCTTCAGCAACTCCAGCATTAACAAGGGCCTTGATTGCCTTTTGTGGAGTTCTTTCTACAACAAGCTTAACTTCCATGGCATCCATCTTTGATAATTGGCTTATCAAGGATGAACCCATCTTGCCACAGCCTATTACTGCAAGCTTTATGCTTTCTCCATTGTCTTTCAATTCTTTTAATTTTCTATTTATTTTAAACATTAATACTCCTTATTTTCTCGCAGGCTACTTTCGCTGAGGAAAAAGCCCATTGTATATTGTACCCCCCACATGAGCCGGATACATCTAGGATCTCGCCACAAAAGTATAAATCTTTATATTTTTTTGACTCCATAGTCTTATAATCTACAAATCTTGTATCAATTCCCCCTATCGTTACCTGGGCATTGGTCTTATCATTTATATCCTTGATGTGAAAACGCATTTCTTTCAAGATTTTGATAAGCATTGCCATATCCCTATCGCTAAGGTCATCTGCCCTCTTGTTTACATCAATCCTAGCCTTAATTAAGATATCATCAATCAGCCTGTCATTTACAAGCCCCAAAAGAACCTCATAGATACTTCTTTTAGGATATGTATTAAGCAAAAATCTTATCCTTTTTTCTAAGTCTTTACTTCCATAAGTCGGAAAGAAATCTATAAGGACAAGAGGATCTTCCTTTTTGCTTAAACTTATACTTATCTGGTTAGACAAATCCAAAATCGCTGTTCCACTAAGGCCATAGGTTTGGAAAATTACATCATCTGTTGATTCTTTAATCAATTTTCCACGGACAAGAAGGCTCGCCTTGGCTCTTATCCTAGTACCCTTGGCTTTTTTCGATAATTTCTCCTTGGTCTTGTAATTAGTAATAGCATAAGTAAGGCTTGTAACTTGCTGCCTATCTTTTAAAATATCTAATATCAAGCCATCAGAACCTGAATTTGGGAGGGTGATTCCTCCGCTTGCAAGGACTAGGATATCATATTTGTATTTATTTCTATCACTTACAATTAACTTCTTTTTTAAATCAATGCCAACAATTTTTTCATTAAAAACAAATTTAGCATTTTCCTTAGCACTTATGTACAAAATATCCCTAACTGTTTTGGCAGCCATAGTCGCAGGATAGCACCTGCCACTAGGAAGATGCGTGCTGTCAATCCCTAGGTCAGAAAAATATTTTATTAAATCTTCATTAGTAAATTTCTCAAGGGCATATTTTGGAAAATCGGGATTTTCCCCTTGATAATAGGAAGGAGAAAAATTTAGATTGGTAAAATTGCACCTACCATTTCCGCTCGCAAGGAGCTTTCTTCCAGCTTGATCGTTAGAATCTATTACAGTAAGGTCAAGTCCCTCTGCAAAAGATGCAAATGCAAGGCCGGCAACCCCTGCCCCTATTACAAAGACTTTCATAGCTCTTCCAAGACTTCCCTTAAAGTTTCTCTTTCACTATAAGGGGTCTTCTCATTGCCATGAAATTTGATAAAATTCTCCTCGCCCTTTCCTAAAAGAAAAACATAATCGCCTGGCTTTGCCATTTTGATGGCATATCTCATAGCATCTTTTCTTTCTTTTCTAATAACATAGTCTGCCTTGTATTCATCAAGGCCTACTATTATCTCTTCATTGATATGATCGACATTATCAAATTTTGGATCATCTGTTGTAAGGACAGAAAAGACCTTATACTTGCCACAAGCGTTTCCTATTAGCCTTCTAAATTCAGAATTTCTATCCCCATTTATGCCAAAAACTGCAATTATATTACTTCCCTTTGGCACTGACTCGAAAAGGGCCTCATAGGCTCTAGGCGTATGGGCAAAATCTAGGATGATATTTATTCCTAGGTCATTTTCTATATATTCAAATCTAGACTTAATCCCCTTAAAATTCTTAAAAGCTTCTCCAATATCCTCCATAGAAGCTCCCATTTGATTGAGGCAGGCTACCGCAGCGAGCGTATTATATATTTCGTAATTAGCAATTTTGTTGAGGACAAATTCTACTCCCCTAATCTTAAAAGTGATTTTACCGTCTTTTTTAACAATATCTTCGGCCCTATAATCTGCACTTTCTTCATCTATGGCAAAAGTTATAGTCTTTGAAAAAAGCTCTTTAGCTCTTTTACCATATGGATCATCAATATTTGCTAGGGTATTTTTTGCATTTTCAAATAAAATCATCTTGGCCTTAAAATAATTATCCATAGTCTTGTGATAATCTAGATGTTCTTCGGAAAGATTAGTGAAAATCCCATAAGCTATATCTAGACCATAAAGTCTTTTTTGATCAAGACCATGGCTTGAAGCCTCAAGGGCTAGGTGGTGGATGTTCTTTTCAAGGCACTTAGCAAGGATTCTATTTACTTCAGTGATGTCTGGAGTAGTATTTGATGTTGGAATTATCTCATCGCCTACATGAGCATTGTTTGTTCCGATACTTGCACTATCACCAAAAATCTCTCCCATAAGAAAGGCTATAAGCCTTGATGTAGTAGTCTTGCCATTTGAACCAGTAACTGCTACAAGCTCCATCTTTTTGGATGAAAAATCGTAGATGAGATTTGAAATTTGAGCTAGGGCCTTCCTAGGGTCGTTTACCCTTATATAAGAAATTCCCTCTTCACAAGTTACATCTTCTGTGTGAATAATAAGGCTTGCTCCCTTTTTTATAGCGGAAGCTATGTAAGCGTGGCCATCACTAAGAGAGCCCCTGATTGCGACAAAGGCAGTCGCCTTATTAGCCTTTCTTGAATCATTTGTAATAGCCTCTATGGCTATATCATTTGCTTTTTTATAATCTATGTAAGATATGTGTGAAATAATATCTTCAAAACTTATCAAAATAATTTTTCCTTTCAAAATAAAAATCTTTTATCTATCTCTAAGTATGTATTTTACCATTATTAAGTGAGAAAATAAAAACTAGTTTAACTCATTCTAATAAACAAGATAAACTAGTCTTCTATTGGTACAATATTTTATCTATATTTCTTTTAGCATATAAGACTCTTAAAATATAAACAATTTCTTTATCTAAATCGATACTATAAAAAATCAAATAGTTTCTAACAGGAAAACTTCTTATAGCAATTCCTAAGGATGACGACTTGTATATTCTATGTCTTTGAGGCATTACTTCTAAACTTTTTACTGCATTCTTAATATCAAGAATAGTTTTACGTGCAATATTATCTGATGATAAATTTAAAGATATATAGCTTTCAATACTATTAATATCTTCCTTAGCACTCCCAGTTATCTTAAGCTTAAACATTTTTCTAAATCAACCAAATACTTCGTCTACATCGTAGATATTGCCATCATCTATGTCTTTAAGGCCTTCTTTTAGCAATTCATCTAATTCTTTCTTAGATATTTTTGAAATATCCATGGATTTTTCTTCTGGAATTTTAAGATCAAAAGGTAGGCCCTTATTTAAAATAATTTGCCTATAAAACATATCTATCGCATTTGAAGGTGCGATTCCTAACTTTCTTAGAATATCTTCAGCTTCATCCTTAACTTCTGGTTTAATCCTAATATTAATCTTGGCTGTCTTTTCCATAAAATCTCCTTTTTTAAATTATACAGTTATGTGTGGCTTTTGTCTATACAATTTATAAGGCATAAAAAACAAAGCCGTCTCCAGCCTTGCTCCTATAATTACTTATTAAGTTTTGCTTCTATTGCTTCCTTGTCGAAGCCTACTATGTCTTCCCCGTCGATGTTAATAACAGGTACTCCACGATAGCCCTTGCTAACAAGATAATCTACTGCTTCCTTGTCTTTGTCGACATTCATTTCAGTAAATTCGATTCCTTTTTCATTGAAATATTGTTTTGCTGCCTTGCAGAAAACACAAGTGTTTGATGTATAAATTTTAATATCTGCCATATTATCCTCCGTTTTCTATATATACCCAATAATTATAGAGTCTCAATTGTTTTTGTCAAATCAATAAAATCATCTAGGGACAAATTCTCTGCCCTTAGCTTTTCATTTATACCCAGTTTATCAAAGGCTAATCTCAATTTCTCTTTATCTACTGCATCAGCTAGGGAATTTAGGATAGTCTTTCTCCTCTTGTTAAAGCCTGCGTGAACTAGGGCAAAAAGCTTAGACTCATCTACATCGTCCCTATACTTTCTAAGCTTTAGTTTAAGTACGGTTGAGTCGATTTTAGGCTGGGGCATAAAGACGGACTTAGGCACGTTTGTGATTTTTTCTGCCTTAGAGAAATATTTTATAAATACAGAAAGCGATGAGTATTCCTTATCCTTTTCTGTAGCAAGCATCCTATCAGCAACTTCTTTTTGAACCATAATAGTCATATCTGTGCAAGGCAATTTGCTTGTAACAAGTTTTTCTATTATAGGGGTTGTGATATAGTATGGGAGATTGCTTACAACTTTGAAGGCTTCTCCAGAAAATTCTTCCTCAACTATTTTTTCTAAATTAGCCTTTAAGATATCCTCGTGGATTAGCTTAAAGTTATCAAACTCTTCCATATTTTCTTCAATGATTGGAAGAAGGGCACTGTCGATTTCTATGGCTACAACTTTCCTTGCTGATTTTGCCATCTCATAGGTTATTGTTCCTATCCCTGGTCCGATTTCTAGGACATTTGTATCTTTAACATCTGCTCTATCTACGATTTTTTCTACGAAATTTTTATCTACAAGAAAATTTTGGCCGAGCGATTTGGAAAATCTAAAGTTATAAAAATCTATTATATCTTTTACAACTTTTGGTGAATATAATTTTTTCATAATTTTTCTACCGCCTTTTCAAATTCTTCTCGACTTATGGCAAAGGAATTGAGCTTTGATAGGAGTTGTTTGGCATTGTAATAGCCTATTCCTAACATATCTCCAAGCTTTTCCCTATTATCCCTAGAGTCCTTACCAAAGGAAAGTCCATTGTTTATGAGATCGGCCATAGTAAATACCTCTCTCTTCTCGCTTATTTCAGCCTTGGCATTTTTTAGAGCCTCTCTTATAACTTCAGGCTCTGCATTTTCTACTCCAAGGTCGTTTTTCTTGATAGCTTTTTTTCTGTCTATATAGGCGTGCTTGGCAGTGGGTATGTGCCCCGCAATCCTTGCCCTAATCTTTTTTCCTGCATAGTCAGGATCAGTTAGAATAATTATCCCACACCTGTCGTTTATGACTTTTAGCCTTTCTATTAGGTCTATGCCAAAGGCAAGGCCATTTGTTGCAATCATCTCACACTCTACCGCCCTTTTGACATTGGCTATATCATCTTTTCCTTCTACTACTATTGTTTCTTTAATCATAAGGCAAAAAATTCCTCTGCATTCTTACTTGTCTTTTTTTCTAATTTTTTAAGCTTCATTCCTCTAAGGTTAGCAATCTCACGAGCAACTTCTATTATCTTTCTAGGATCATTTCTAAGACCCCTATAAGGCTCTGGTGTTAGATATGGGCTGTCTGTTTCAAGCATAAGCCTATTGATATCGACATGGCTTGCAGCAAGCTTCTCATTTTCTCCATTAGAAAAGGTCACAACCCCACCTATTGAAATATAACAGCCAAGCTCCATATACTTATCTAAAAGATCCAAGCTTTCAGAAAAGCAGTGGATTTGAATTTTTAAATCCCTATAAGCCTTTAAAATCTCTAAGGCATCTTCACCAACATTTCTCGTGTGGACTACAACTGGAAGCTTTAGCTTTCTTGCGATTTCTAGTTGCTTTATAAAGATTTCTTTTTGCTTATCTTTATTATCATCACGCCAGTAATAATCAAGGCCAATCTCTCCAATAGCTACGACTTTTGGATTTTGGGCTAGCTTTTCTATAATTTCTAGGTCATCTCCTCCCATAGTTTCAATTTCTTCTGGGTGGATGCCGACTTGGGCATAGAAGTTGTCAAATTTTTGGGCAAGGTCTACCGCCATCTTTGAATCGTGGATGTTACAGCCAGGATTTATTAGAGCTTTAATATTAAAATTGGACAGGTCCTTAATAATAAAGAGCCTGTCACAATCGAAAGCCTTATCTGTTAGATGGGCGTGGGTGTCTATTAAAGCCATTAACTTACCTTACTTCCTGGCTTGATGTCTGTGAGGGTTGATAGGAGAGTTAGGTCATTATCGAAATCTGCCGCCAAAAGCATGCCTTGAGATTCAATACCACGCATCTTTCTTGGGGCGAGATTTTTAACAACTATTACGTTTCTGCCTATCAAGTCTTCTGCCTTATACCATTTTTTGATGCCAGATATAATTGTCCTTGGCTCAGCTTCTCCAATGTCAACCTTAAATACCAAAAGCTTGTCAGCATCTGGGTGGTTTTGGGCTTCTAAGATTTTTCCTACAACCAAGTTTACCTTAGTAAAATCTTCGAAATCTATAAATTCTTCTTTTTCTTCTTTTGCATTTTTCTTTAGTCTTTGTTCGATAAGTGCACCATTGGCATCATGAAGTCTTACAAGTTCCTTGTCAATATCAAGTCTATCGAAGAGGTTCTTGCCCTTAGATACTCTGGCATTTTCTTCAAGAAGTCCAAACTTTCCAGCTGACTCAAAACCCTTGTTGTCTGTGCCGATTTTTTCTAGGATTTCTCTTGTAGTATTTTTCATAACTGGCTCGATTAATTGGGCTACAATTCTAATAGTTTCAGCAAGGTTGTATAAGACTCTGTCAAGCCTTTCTTTATTAGCCTCATCGCGGCCTAAAATCCATGGTTCTGTTTCATCTACATACTTGTTGGCACGACGAATAAGTACCCATATGGCTTCGATGGCTGCGTTAAAGTTAAACTCATCCATAAGCTTGTTAAACTTGCTGTAAGTCTCTCTAGAAAGAGCTATTAACTCATCATCAAAGCTATCAGAAACTGTTCCCTTTCTAACAACTCCACCATTGTACTTATCAATCATTGAAGTAGTTCTTGAAACAAGATTTCCTAGGTCATTTACAAGGTCAGAATTATATCTTTCCATGAATTTCTTGGCTGAGAAGTTGCCGTCAGAGCCGAAGTTAAATTCACGAAGCATGAAGAATTTAAGAGCATCAACCCCATAAAGGTCTACCAGTGGTTCTGGATACATGATATTACCCTTGGACTTACTCATCTTGTCATTATCAAAGAGAATCCAACCATGGGCGAAAACTTTCTCTGGTAGAGGAAGGTCTAGGGCCATCAAGAGGGCTGGCCATATTATAGTATGAAATCTTACTATATCCTTACCAATTAGATGGACTCCGGCTGGCCAATATTTCTCAAATTTTTCCTTATCATCCCCGAAGCCTATAGCAGAAAGATAGCAAGATAGGGCATCAATCCAAACGTAAACAACATGCTCATTATCAAAAGGAACATCTACTCCCCAGTCAAAGGAATTTCTAGTTACAGAAAGGTCGGATAGACCCTTGTCTATAAAGTTGTTAAGCATTTCTTTTTGCCTAAAGGCTGGTTCAAGAAACTCTGGGTGGTCTTTGAAAAGCTCTTTTAGCCTGTCTGTGTATTTGGAAAGTCTAAAGAAATATGTTTCTTCTTCTTGATAGTCTACATCCCTTCCACAATCAGGGCACTTGCCATCTTCAAGTTGAGCTTCAGTCCAAAAAGTCTCGCAAGGAGTACAATAATATCCCTTGTACTCACCCTTGTAAATATCACCTTGTTCATAAAGTTTAGTAAAAATATTTTTAACGTCTTCTTCGTGTTGCTTCTCAGTTGACCTAATGAAACGATCATAGTCAATCTCAAGTTTTTTCCAAAGCTCAATTGTCTCAGAAGCAATTTTATCAACGAAAGCTTGAGGGTTAACTCCAGCATCTTGGGCACTTTTCATAATCTTTTGACCATGCTCGTCAGTTCCTGTAGTTAGGAAAGTATCATAGCCAAGGAGATTTTTATATCTTTTTAGCACATCAGCTATCACTGATGTATAGGTATTTCCGATATGTAAGTTAGAATTTGGGTAATATATCGGAGTTGTTATATAGTAAGTTTTTTTCTCAGTCATAATAATCCTTTCATAATTCAAATGAATACATTAGTTTCATCATACTTCAACAAGAGGGATAAATCACCAAATTATAAGTCTTATTTTTATATAGCGAAGGAAGCCTTACTAATTAGACCCTTTATAAAAAACTTGAATTTTTCTTTGTTATTTATTATACTATATTGGTATTTCAGTTTTAGAAGGGGGAAATATGGATATAATTTTAAAAGTCGCAGATTTTATGTGGTCCAATGTAATTGGATATGTGCTATTGGCAGTAGGCCTTTACTATTCCATAAGACTTGGCTTTCCACAATTTAGACATGCGCATTTGATAAAAAAGGTTATAAAGAAAAACCTAAAAAACGATGATGGAGTAAGCGGCTTTGCTGCTCTTGCTACAGCAGTTGGTGGACAAGTTGGAACAGGCTCTCTTGTTGGTGTTGCAACTGCTATTTGTTTTGGTGGACCTGGTGCAATTTTTTGGATGTGGGTTACTGCTATCTTGGGTATGGTAATTACTTTTGCAGAAACTGTTTTAGGTCAATTATATAGGGTCAAATTAAAGGATGGCTCTTATAGGGGCGGACCTGCATATTATGTGCAATTTGGTTTGAAGTCTCGTAGTTTTGGAATATTTACAGCATTTTTCTACATACTAGGCGTTGGTCTTTGTATTGCCTTCATGCAATCAAACTCGATAAGCCAAGCCTTTACAGGTGTTTTGGATCTTAATCCAATAATCCCAGGCATAATAGTTACAATTGCTGCTTTCATCATAACTATAGGCGGTATAAAAAGACTTACTGATTTTTCTTCAAAGGTTGTTCCTTTGATGGCTCTTAGCTATATAGTTGTAGTTTTAATTATTGTTTTTACAAACATAAGTAAATTTCCTTCTGTTATTGCTATGATTTTCAGGAGTGCCTTCCTTCCTCAAGCAGCCTTTGCTGGTATGCTAGGCCATACAGTCATGGAAGCTTTTAGGCAAGGGGTCGCTCGTGGTTTATTTTCGAATGATGCAGGTAATGGAATCGCAGGTATTATGCATGCATCAGCAGATGTAAAGCATCCTGCTGAACAAGGCTTTCTTGGAATGTTCGGAACTTTTGTTACAACAATTATAATTTGTTCCCTTTCTGCTTTCGCCCTACTTTTAACAGGAGTTGTGGGAGATCCGGCTAATGGAGCAGGTATTACCCTTGTCCAAGATGCCTTCGAAAGTATTATGGGAGTTTCAGGTAGATGGCTAGTGTTTTTTGCCATGTTTATGTTTGGCTTTACAACTCTAATAGCCGACCTCTTTTATGGTGAAAGCAATATTGTATTTATCTTTAAAGATAAATATAAAGTTCCTCTTTGGATTTATAGGATAATAGCCTTCATCATGTTTCTTATTGCCACTCAAATGGATCTAAAACTTGTTTGGGGCTTTATAGACGTCTTCGTTGGAATTGTAGTATTTATAAATGTAATAAGTTTATTCTTGCTCTTTAAAGATGTAAAAATGGTTTTAAGCGACTATCAAAGCCAACTTGCCCAAGGTATAGAAGATCCCGTTTGGAAGAGGGATAAGGAATATAAATTATAAAAATTTAATTAATAAACTAAAATCTTATACAAAATTAGAACAAAGCTCCAAAATCGGAAGAAGGATCTTGGAGTTTTTCTATGCCCAAATATTTCATTGATTAAGTTTAATCCTAGAAATAATTTGACTTCGTCCTATAATATTAGAAAAGGAGGACTTATGAAAAAGAAAAAATTTTTGTTGGCGATCTTGGTCTTTCTTGCAATAATCTTAATATTTATATATCCTGTAGAAAGGAAGCTTGCCCTAAGGGCCTATAAGGATTATAGAAGTGCCCAAGGAATTGGTGAAGAAAATATAGAAAGTGAAGAAGTCTTTAGGGATTATAAGAATGGTGGCTATAAGATTGTAGCAAACTATAAGGATGATCCGGGCTTAACTTACTATTATTCTTACTATCCTTGGACTCATAGGAGGGGAGAAAATTTACGTTTCAATAGAATTTTTCTTAATATAAGTAATTCCCACGAACAATTAGGTCCCCCCTATGAAAATAAGTGCAAGTACCCTCCCCTTTATGAATGAATCTTTCTTCTCTAAGCTTATCGGCTTAACATATGATAAATTGAAAGTATAATATTCCTACATCTGCGAAAGTACAGGTGCTTAGAAAAGGAGAGAACATGCAAAAGAAAAATATTAATTTAGATAAATTCAAAATCAAAGTCCACGAAGGTTCTTCAATCAAGAAGGTAATAGCTGTAATGAGTGGTAAGGGAGGCGTTGGAAAGTCTTCTGTTTCAGCCCTTCTTGCAAATAGCCTTAACAAAAAAGGCTACAAGGTAGCAGTCTTTGATGCTGATATTACAGGTCCATCTATGGCAGAAGCCTTTGGTATTGATGAAGCTGTTAGGGGCACAAAGGAAGGGCTAATGTATCCAGCCATAAGTCGTGATGGTATAAAGCTTATTTCTGTAAATATGATTCTACGTGAAAAAACTGATCCAGTTATTTGGAGATCATCAATAGTTACCAATGTCCTAAAACAATTTTACACAGATGTAGACTGGGGAGAAATCGACTATATGATAGTAGATATGCCTCCAGGAACTGCTGACGTGCCACTTACAGTTTTCCAATCTTTACCAATAGATGGTGTAGTAGCTGTAGCTACCCCTCAAGGCTTGGTAGAGATGGTTGTAGAAAAATCAATCAAGATGGCCAAGATGATGGGCAAAAACATCATAGGTCTTGTTGAGAATATGTCATATTTCAAATGTCCTGATTGCGGAAGTGTCCATCAAATCTTCGGCAAGAGCAATCTTAGCGAAGTAGCTGAAAAATACGACATAACTTGCATAGCCAAGCTTCCAATCGACCCACAAATAGCAGAAAAAATCGACTCAGGTCTTTGCGAAGATATTGATATGAAAGAGTTAAGTCCAATTATAGAAAAAATTGAGAGTCTATAGGAGATAATATGGTTAAGAAAATTTTGGCAGGGCTATTAACACTTGCAATCTTTCTTCCTCAGGTCGCTATGGCTAGTGACTTTGATAAGAATAAGGATGATGTAATATATGGTGTAGCCCTAAATGACGATCAGATAAATTTAGTCGATAAGGCTATGGATGTAGCAGATGATGTAAATGTTTCTCGTGTTGATGGCTCAGATCTTGAAAAATATCTCGGCTATTCAACAGCTGATTCAAATATGATTTCGTCTGTCTATGTAAAAAGACACGGAAAGTCTAAGGGGATTTCAGTAAAGATTAAAACTCCTGAAAATATAACAGAGATAACTGAAGGTCAATACACTAATGCTGCCATTACAGCAGGAATTACTGGTGCAGATATTCTCGTTGCAAGCCCAAAGCCTGTAACAGGTGAATCAGCCCTAGTCGGAGTCTACAAATCAGAAGAGTTGCGTGGAGTAAAGCTTGATAGCAAGAGAACTCAAACTGCCCAAGAAGAGCTTGAAACTGTATCTTCTGTCGCCAAAGAAAATGAAGGTAAGGATAAGTTCGATAGCAAAAAACTCGATAAGGTAGTAATAGATGTAAAACAAAAACTTGCCGAAAACAAGAAAAAAACTGGCGAGAATGCCTCATCAGACCAAATTGCTGTCTATATTAAAGATGCCCTTAACAATGTAAATATGGGAGATATCTTATCCAATAATAACATTCAAATTCTTGTCAACTACTTCGAAAACTACCAAAACACTTCTGCAATAGACAGTGCCGAGGTTAAGGAAAATCTTACTAAGCTTGCTGGTGATATAACACAAAAGGCCGGCAAATTCTACGAAGATAACAAGGATAGTATCAATAAGGTTGCCCAAGAAGCCAAGGATAGTGGTCTTTGGGATAAGATAATGGAGTTTTTTAGATCAATTTTCGATTCTATCATGAAAGCCTTTAACAACAATGATGAGGCTAGTGATACAAATAATTAAAAAGATTTAATTTATAGACATATCTCCTCCAAGATGACTGGCAAGGGATAAGTCTTACAATTATCCTAAGGATTTTCTATAAAATTCATATTTTAAAAAAGTAGCTGAGTAAATTTCTCAACTACTTTTTTTATCCAGTATTTTTTTATTTTACTTCTCTTCTCCAAGCGTACTTATCTTCTACCTTTGCCCATTGGATATCTGTTAGGTCCTTGTAGAGTCTGTGGGTAAGATTGCCTGTCTTAAAATCATTGACTTGGACTTTCTCACCCTTATAATAAAGCTCACCTATTGGAGATATTACTGCAGCAGTTCCCGTTCCAAAGGCTTCTGTTAGTTTTTTACTCCTTGCTGCCTCAATAAGTTCATCAATAGAAAGATGCTTTTCTACGACCTCATAGCCATATTCTTCTAGGAGCTTTAGGATGGAATCACGAGTTACTCCAGGAAGAACTGTTCCTTCGATAGGAGCTGTAATGACTTTTCCATCTATTACAAACATAGCATTCATTGAGCCAACTTCTTCTACATATCTTCTATGAACACCATCTAGCCATAGGACTTGGGTATAGCCTAGTTCTTCTGCCTTAGCTTGACCTATAAGACTTGCAGCATAATTTCCACCGCATTTTACAAAGCCTGTTCCTCCAGGACTTGCTCTAACATATTCATCCTCTACATATATTTTTACAGGATCGATTCCTTGTGGATAATAGGCTCCTACAGGAGATGCTATGATTAAAAATTTGTAGGTTTTTGCCACATGAACACCAACTGATGTTTCGTTAGCAAACATAAATGGTCTGATATATAAACTTTCTCCTTCTTTTTCTGGAATCCAAGCTTCTTCAACTTTTACAAGCTCCTCGATAGCTCCTATAAATAAGTCTTCAGGGACAATTGGCATGCACATCCTCTTGTTAGAATTGATAAATCTTCTAGCGTTCATCTCTGGTCTGAATAAATATACCTTTCCATCAGCCCCCCTATAGGCTTTTAGGCCCTCAAATGTTTCCTGAGCATAGTGTAGAACCATTGTAGCTGGATTCAAATTAACATCCCCATAAGGAAGAATCTTCATATCATGCCAGCCTACTTCGTCGGTATAGTCCATAGAAAACATATAATCTGTAAAATATTTTCCAAAGCCTAGTGATCCATGTGGTTTTTCTTTCAAATTTTCCCTTTTTATAAATTCGTATTTCATAATTCCTCTTTTCTATAATATAATTTTTGCAACAAAAAAACTCCCGCCTCCTTGCCCTTAGCAAAGAGACGAGAGATAGAATAATCCCCGCGGTACCACTCCTTTTCATCTATTGATGCACTCAATTCATAATGAATAACTCTGTAACGGGAGTTCCCGGCAAGGCTTACTCTGTTGGGCCTTGTAGCTCAGTGGTGATTGTTCGATATAACTTATCTAGTATTTTTCACCAAACAACACCTCTCTGAAAGATAAGTTATTCTACTTTTCCACGTCACAACTTGTTGTCATAATAATACATTCTAATGAAATAAAAATCAAGTTTTCAGAATAAATTTTTAAAAGCAAGAAGGACCTTATGAAATTAAGCCATACTTAATAATAACTTCATTAAAAATATATTGACTAAAAAAATTTAAGCGGAATTTTCATCTTTTGTTAAGACTAGATTCCGCTTAAAAATTCACATATTAATAAATTATTTTCCTAAAAACCAAGATAGAACTTAGCAAATAAGGCAGCTGCAATAGCTCCTACATATGGAGCAATTCCAGGAATTGTCAAACCATATTGCCAGTCATTATCTGTTTTGTTTTTGATTGGTAATAGGCTATAGGCAAGTCTTGGACCTAGGTCTCTGGCAGGGTTCATAGCAAATCCTGTAGGGCCACCCAAGGCCATACCAATTGCCCATACTAACAAGCCGACACCTATTGGCACAATATTTGGTTGATTTTTAACAAGACCTAGTATTGATGATAAGAAGATAAATGTTGCAAAAAACTCTACAAAGAAGTTTCTAGGAAGGTTTCTGTATATAGGGTTTGTTGAAAATATATTTCTTACCTTTACTGGGTCAACGTCTAGGGATGAATCAAATTGATCTTTGTATAGGACATAGCAAATTAAAGCTCCTACACATGCTCCCAAACATTCAACTATAACATATGGGACAAAGTAGCTCCAAGGGATAAGGCCAAGGATTGCTTGGCAAAATGCCATGGCAGGATTTATACATACATCCCCAAACACTACTAGAACTATAGTAATACCAAATCCCCATGT
The DNA here is from genome assembly GCF_947087635.1 of Anaerococcus tetradius. NCBI lineage: Bacteria > Bacillati > Bacillota > Tissierellia > Tissierellales > Peptoniphilaceae > Anaerococcus > Anaerococcus tetradius. Next base: position 13,275 of record NZ_CAMUDP010000003.1, on the reverse strand, counting down.
TGTTATGGCGAACAAGTGGCCTGAGCCTTGGTATTTGGCCTTGTTAAGCACCTCGTCGCAGTGAACACCAACACCGAAAATAATCATAAGGGCAGTTCCTAAGAACTCTGCTATTAGTTTTGAAATCATCTTCGCTCCTTAATTAATTCTCTACAACTACGCCTAAACCATCTGGAATAACAACTACTTTAGCATCTTTACCCTTTATATCAAAAGCTAATTTCAAAGCATCGTCCATAGTTCTTGCAAGTTGCATGTGTAAATCTGTAACAAGTTTTTCATCTACTTGGTCAGATACCATTATTACATGATAGTGAGAAAGGATACGGGCAAAGATTTGAGATGTCCATTGGTCTGGCACAGTTTCGAGCCTTGGAGTGTTGATAGCCATTTCTTCAAATTCTCTAGCTTCTTTTACATCGGCAATATTGTGATAGAAACCTTCACCACCGTGACCATCACCACAAGCACAACAGCTTATGATTACTCCGCCTTCTTTAACAGTTGCTTCAGCGGCTGTCATACCCTTTACAGCTTGGTAAATATTTTGATCAAGAGGAGCTCCACCATTTGTAGTGATAGCTATATCACAGTCAATCTTCTTAACGCTTGCAAGTTCTCTTACAAAGTCACAACCAACCTTGTGAGCCTCTTCCATATCACCTGCAAAGGAACCTATGATTTCGTGTTTACCATTCAACACAACGTTAATGATAAAGGCAAGATTTGCTGTTCTTGCTGCATAAACCATATCTTCGTGGATTAAATTATGCTTTAGGTTACCTGTCCTTGAATGTTTATCATCTATAAATTCACCACTGTGGTTAGCCATGATTGTCTTATAAGAAGCAATTCCTGGCAAAACTGATTTTCTTCCGCCAGAAAATCCTGCGAAGAAGTGAGCTTCAATAAATCCTTCAGCAATCAACAAATCACATTCTGCAGCAATCTTGTTGATAATGCAAGCTCCACCACTTGGAAGAGTTCCAATTTCTTTCATTGAACTATCATCTGTTGATACGTGCATTACAATTTCTTCGTTATCTACGATTTCTTGACCGTATTTGTTTATTAATTCTTCCCTAGTTGATGGGCGGTGGAATCCTGTTGCTACAAGAATACGAATACGAGCATCTGGGTTAGCACTGCGTATTCTTCTTAGCAAAATAGGTGTAATAACTTTTGAAGGAACTGGACGAGTATGGTCTGAACTGATAATTACTATATCCTTTTTACCTACTACAAGTTCTTCTAGACTCTTTTGTCCGATTGGATTATCTAAAGATTCTTCAACTAACTCTTCTTGAGACTTTTCAGAAACATAGTGGGTTTGTTTTCCCTCTAGTTTTCCTGCAAAGTTTTTATCTTCTAATGCGACCTCCATAGTTGTATGATCGTAAGGTACATTGATTTTAATCATTTTAACATCTCCTATCGTATTAATAATTATTCAACGCAATAGATTATAGCACAAATGGTCACTAATATCAAGATAAATTTTATTCGTTAGTATGCGTATAAAGAGATAAAAAGCAAGACCCCTATAAACTCTAAAATGTAAAACGTTTTTTGTAGATAAGAGATTTATATTTCATTAAATTATAGATATAATTTTGTAACAATTTGATAATATATGCAAAATTAAGTCTGTGCATTAATATACAAAACTCATAAAAGTTTATATGTAAAGACTTATAAATAGGCACTTATAAAAAAATTAAAGAAAAATATTAGTCAAGAACACATACTAAGAAATGGCTGAAATAATGCAAAAAACTGGAAAATTTAGCTTGATTTTATAAAAACTACCAGGGGTCTTTTTAGCTACAAATATTTTCCTAGTTGATATTAGGTATAATTATAAATTTTGAAATTAAAGTAAAAAAGCCCTCAAAGCTAGAAAATTTGAGGACATTTTACTTGTAGTATTTGGCTTGGGACTTGTAGAGTCTGGAGTATATGTTGTCGGTTTTCATCAGATTTTCGTGGGAGTCAAAAGCCTTGATTTTACCTTCATCTAGGACTAGAACCTTGTCGGTAAATCTTGTTGAGCTCATCCTGTGAGAGATGAAGATTGCAGTTTTCCCAGAGGTCATTTGATTAAATTGCTCGTAGATTTTCGCCTCTGCTAGGGGGTCGAGGCTTGCTGTCGGCTCATCTAAAATGATTAGGTCAGGATTTTGGTAAAGGCATCTAGCTATGGCAAGCTTTTGCTTTTGGCCGAGGGATAGGTCTGTTGCATTTTCGTAGATATCCTTGTTCATGTAGGTATCAAGGCCATATTCTAGGGAAGATATCTTCTCATCGAGGCTTATTTCCTTTAAAATCTTATTGATTTTTTCCTTGTCGTAAGCCTTGTTAGCTAGGATATTGTCCTTGATTGTAAAAGGCATGATGGAAAAATCCTGGAGGACGGCAGAAATTTTACTATAGAGGGATTTCTTGTCGATTTCTTTGATGTTTTCTCCATTGTAGAGGATTTCTCCTTCTTTGATATCAAAAAATCTCTCTAGCAACTTTACGATTGTGGTCTTTCCTGCGTTATTTACTCCAACTATAGAAATCTTCTCTCCCTTTTTTATCTTAAAGGAAATATCATCGAGGATTAGCCTGTCGCAAGCTTGGTAGGCAAAGGATACATTTTTAAATTCGAGACTTTCAAAAGCCCCTGCCTTTTTAAGTTTTCTTTCATCATCGCTTTCAAGATTGATGAAATCATAGAGGGGGATGAGATTGGCAAGGCTTAGGATAAAGTCGCCAGTTTCAGTAAACATGGCTTGGAAGGCTTTCATAAAGTTTTCATTGGCAGAAATTACTAGAGAAAACTCGCCAAAAGTAATTTGTGGGCCATAGGACGCTGAGAGGGTCCTCATTGCTACATAGGTGTAGGAAATAAATCTTAGAATAGTTTCTAAGAATATTTTTATAGCCCCCATATTTGCCTCATAGGCATATCTCTTGTTAAATTGATTAAGCATCTTATCGAGGTAATTTTTTACCTTTGCATTTATCAAATCTCCTAGCTCATAGACTCTTATTTCTTTTTGGTAGTGAGGGCCACCAATCAAGGAGAAATAGTAGGAAAATCTCCTATTTACATCAACAATTTCTAAGTCAAACTTTCTAGTAAAGGCAGATTCTTTGATGCTCGTTACAATTATTAGTAAAGAAATTCCTATAGAAAAAGCTACTAGATAAGGAGAGAAATTTATTATGATTAAAGCTGTAGCAAGCATGGTTGAAATACTTGTGATTATTTCTCTTAAGCACCACAAGAGATTGTGGATTGATCCCATATTTATGGCAGCATTGGCTTTTTCCTTTAGGTCGAGGGTGTGGGGATTTTCTATATTTTCGTAGGATAAGTCCATGGCTTTTTTGGCAAGCTCAAAGGTTAGGTAGTCATTTATCCCCTGACGTCTTACAAATTCTTCCCTGCTAGATACCCTCTTTATAAGGTCTAGGAGGATTTTTCCCAGGACTAGGGCAAGGATAAGTTTAAGGAAGTCTGGGATAGGCCTTGGATTTGTGATTTGGTTAATAAAAATCATTGGCACAAATACATCTACCATGGTGAAGGCTGAATCGATTAGGGCATTTAGGAGGATCACTCCTAGGTAGAAGGGATCGTTTTTGCAGATAATTTTGGCAAAAAGCCACAAGGCTTTAAATTTATTTTTCATTATCTTCCTCCTTATAATATTTCCTTTGGGATTCGTACATTTCTTTATAGAGTTCATTTTTCGCTAGAAGCTCTTCGTGAGATCCTTTCTCTCTTATCCTTCCACCATCAAGGAGCATTATCCTATCACAAAATCTGGTTGAAGCTAGCCTGTGGGAAATAAAGATTAAAGTCTTTCCTTGGCTTATTTTTTCTAAGTCCCTGTAGATTTTCTCCTCAGCTAGGGCATCGAGGGCAGCTGTTGGCTCATCCATTATCATAGCCTTGGCATTTTCTCTGTATATAGCACGGGCTATGGCGAGTTTTTGGTTTTCACCACCAGAAAAAAGAGTTCCATCCTCGTAAATATTTCTAGTCATCTGAGTATCTATCCCCTTTGGAAGTTGGTCAAGCTTATAGGAAAGGCCCGCCTTTTCTAGGGAATCTATTACTTTTTTTCTGTCGATATTTTTATCAGTTCCTGAAACATTTTCTGCTAGGGATACAGCAAGAGGCTCTACATTTTGAAGGACTGTGGCAAAGGCCTTGTATCTTTCATTTAAGTCTATGTACTTAGCATCCATGCCATTTATTAAAATCTCCCCTTCTGTCGGCTTATATAGACCTAGGATTAGAGAAACTATGGTGGATTTGCCAGCTCCATTTACCCCAACTATGGCTACTTTTTCCCTTTCTTTGATGGTAAAGGAGAGATTTTCCAAGACCTTTGTGCTAGAAAGAGGGTAGGAAAAAGATACATTTCTAAATTCTATTGTCATAGGTCCTGTGATTTTCTTATCTCCCCAAGTAGATTCTAGGTCATTTCTTATCATATCAAAGCCATCTCCTACATACAAAAGATTGGCCCTAGTTTGGGCAAGGTTTGTCACAATGGCAAGGGATACTTTGCTTAAGATTGCCACAGAAGTTATCATTAGGGTAAGCTCTTTTAGGCTTATCTCGTAACTTTTTATTTTTCCTGTCAAGAAATAAAAACAAATCGCCTCTATCCCTACAAGACTTATGGCAAGGATAGGAGATAAGAATATCTCAGGCTTGATAAACACTCTTGAAATTCTTACTACATCAGCTACTAGGGGCCTAAAGCCTTCTATAAATCTTTCCTTGAAGGAGAAAATTCTAATATCTTTGGCAAAACGAAAGTCACTAGCTTCGCTATAATAAGAAGACGTCTTTCTTCTTACCATGTTAAGCTCTCCTGTATGCTCGTGTCTGTATCTATCAGTATAATTTCTAACTACAAGTTGGATCAGAATAGAAATTAGAGCAAAGATACAGATTAGGGGATTAAGCCTTGCCAAAACTATCGAAATCACGATAAAGGAAAGGATACTTGAAAGAAGGGGGTACATATCGTGATAGATTCCCTCAAGACCTGTATTGTTGCAGGAAAATGGCTCAAAACCTCTGGTAAACTCTCCCATAAAGAGGGAATTTTCCCCAAGGCCATAGTCCATTTTCATAATAGATTCTGATGCTTTCACAAATAAATTTAACCTTGTATCCATATAGGTCGGATAAGTTCTACGTTCTATTTGCTTAGAAATCAAAGAAAAAGCAAAAATTATAAGGCTATAGGATGTAATTATAAGAATCATAGTCCTAAGGTCGGTCTTATTATTTATAAGTTCTACCAAAAAGTACATGATAAAGGCCTGTAAGACCGGTATCAAACCATTTACAAATGGATAAATCAACAAGGAAAGTTTTATCTTTAGATTATCCTTAAAAGGAGCGTAGGCTATAAGCAAAAGCTTGAAATTAGACAACTTATTCCCCCTAAGAAAGGCTCTTATGCTTTCTTCTGAATTTAAGTTTTGGGCTAGGTTTTCTTTTAATTTCTCATTCTCTTTGGTCATGATTTTCCTCCCTTATGTTACTAGCAAATTCGCTAAGTTCTTCTATGATTTTTTTAAAACCAGCTTTTCTCAAATAGTAATAAGTCTTTCTACCATCAATGTAAGCTCCTACAAAGCCACAAACGTGAAGTTGGCTTAGGTGGTAGGAAAGAGTGGCAGGAGTTATGAAAAGTTTGTCCGATAATTCCTTTGAATAGTAGGATCTTTCCATTAGTAAATCTAGAATATCAATCCTAGTAGCATCTCCCAAAATCTTTAGGTACTGGTTTAGGAGTTTTAACTTCCCTAGGCTTTTCTTCTCCTTATCAGCAAAAACACCCAACTTTATAAAGGCAAAGTCTAGATCTTCTGACATAAATTGAATCATTTCCATATTGGCTGCCATACACAGAGAGTAGACATTAAGGGGCTTAGCATTAGCAAGTAAAAAAGAATTTATCCCAACTTGGTCAATAATATCCTTGATAAACTTATAATCATCCTCCCTGATATGGTCAAAATGATTTGTTAGGTCTTTACTTAGGAGAGGAATCTTCTCCTTCAAAATTTCACAAAGCTTTTCAAGAAGGGGAAGGAGTCTGTTATAAATAGACCTAGTATTTGAGTAAGACCTCACTAGGTCCATAGACAACTCATCCCTGTAAGGAAGTTTCGCCATCAAGGTCAGGAAATTTTCCTTGAAGGCCTTCTTTTTGCTAGCTATAAGACTTGCAAGGTCCTTGTGATTTTCATCTCCAAGCTCAACTCCCATAAATTTTAGGAAACAAAAGTCAAAAACTTCTTTGAAACGCTCATAAGTTAAATCTTTTAAATCAAAAATATTTAGATTTTGGAAAATTCCCGCAAAAAAAGGCAGATAATTTTCGTCATTTTCCATAAATATGTAAAAAAGATTAAGAATATCAGTATTCTTTTCCGTAAAAAACTCTTCCAAATAAGGAAAGGCCTCACTTTTAACTTTCTTTACAAAATCAACATAGGCTTTTTCGGAAGTAAAAAGCTCTTCTATGGAAATTAGTAGCCAATCTTTTGAGAAAGAAAAGCCAGGATAGGCTACATCAAAGCTATATTGACCCTTGTTTGAAGCAGCTAGCCAATTTGTATAGTAGTAGATGATAAGCCCTGCCTCATTTACAAGAAGGGGCTTTTCTATGATATTAAAATCATTAAAAACTTGATCCATAAGACCTCCTTTGTTCGATAAATATCTAATAATTAATTTTAAATTAGATATGTATTTGATTAATTTAATTATAGGACAAATTTCATCTAATATCAATAGACTTATATTTGATATTTATCTAATATAATGGCAAAAAAAAGTAGCCCTAAGGCTACTTGTAAAATATCTAGGCTAGTTCCACCTTGTGGAAGTTTTTCTTGCCTTTTTTGATTATTATTCTTCCTTCTTCAAAGATTTCTTCTGTAACTTCAAAGGAAGGGTCGGTTATTTTTGTATCGTTGATTGATACTCCACCTTGTTGGATGGCTCTTCTTGCCTCTCCATTTGATTTGGTAAGGCCTATTTCTGTCATTAGAGCAAGTAGACCCTTTGGTAGGTCAGCTTTTCCTATTTGACTGGTAGGCATAGCAGATTCATCTCCCTTACCTGAGAAAAGAGCTCTTGCTGCTGCTAGGGCTTCATCTGCCTTCTCCTTACCATGGACAAGTTTTACTACCTCGTAGGCGAGGATTTCTTTTGCCTTGTTGATTTCACTTGCCTCTGTTTGATTTCCTAGTCTCTTACATTCTCCTGTTGGAAGGAAGGTTAGTTGGAGGAGGAATTTCTCGACATCCCTGTCATCGACATTTCTCATGTATTGGAACATTTCGTAAGGGGAAGTCTTATTTTCATCAAGCCATACAGCTCCCTTTTGAGATTTACCCATTTTTACTCCGTCAGCTGTTGTAAGGAGGGAGAAGGTCATACCGTAGGCCTTGCCATTTTCGTGTTTTTTTATAAGGTCAACTCCACCGATGATGTTTGACCATTGGTCAGACCCACCCATTTCAAGACTTACCCCATCTTCCCTATACATTTTCAAGAAGTCATAGGATTGGAGGAGCATGTAGGAAAATTCAAAGAAGGTTAGTCCACCTGCTGCCATCCTATTCTTGTAGGCATCTTTTTTTATCATTTCGTTAACTAAAAACTCGCTTCCCACATCTCTTAGAAATTCTACAAAGTTTAGGTTAAGGAGCCAATCCTTGTTGTTAAGCATTGTAGCCTTGCCATCAGAGAAGTCCAAAAATCTTTGGAATTGCTTGTAGAAGCAATCGGCATTGTGGTTAATCCTTTCGACAGTCATAACTTGACGCATATCACTTCTTCCTGAAGGGTCTCCTATAAGAGTTGTTCCTCCACCGAGAAGGGCAACAGGCCTGTGGCCGTAGTTTTGCATACGCATCATTACCATGATTTGGATGAGGTGGCCTACAGTTAGGGAATCGGCTGTGGCATCAAATCCACAGTAAAACTTAACTGATTCGTTTTTTAATAAGTCTTTAAGTTCTTCTTCGTTGGTAGCTTGTTCATAGTAGCCACGATCAACTAATTCATCAAATATATTATCGTATTCTTTTTCGTAAGTAAATTTCATTTCTCTTCCTTTCTTTTCGTAAAAATAGGTACAAAAAAAGAGCATAAAAGCGCAACAAGTGCGGTACCAGCTTTCTTTATACTCAGTGCCTAGGATAGACTCTAGGCGGGTCTTAAACAAAATGAAGTGTAATTCGCACCAAGTTATTTCAAACAAGGTCCTACTGGATTTCATTGTAAGTTCTATTCTTATTACAATATACACGATATTGAAAAATAAAGCAAGCCCCCTAACTTTTTCCCTTTAATAAAATAAAAGCCCAAAGCCCTTCTTAATAAATTGACGGGCCTTAGGCTTTCTATTTCACTAATAAATATTAACTTAACAATACGAACTTTCTTCTAAAAGTCAATTTTCATATCTCCATCCTTAATAAGTCCTCTATTTTTCATTATCTTATAGATTATAAAAGACAAGATAGCTGGTAAGATTATGTGAAGGAGAAGGACCTTGTATATAGCTCCTAGACCCATAGCATTTATAGTTCCGATTTGACCTACCAAACCACTTGTTCCCATGCCTGAACCTAGGGGTGTGTTTTTCATCTTGAAAACTAAAGTTCCTATAGGAGCAAGGATTGCGCTAGCAAGGGTAGGTGGAAGCCATATCCATGGATTCTTGATTATATTTGGTACCTGAAACATACTCGTTCCAAGACCTTGGGCAAGAAGACCCTCTAGACCATTGTCCTTATAAGAAATTACAGCAAAGCCAATCATTTGTGCACAACAACCTACTGTCGCAGCACCACCTGCAAGGCCTTCAAGACTTAACATCATACAAATTGCTGCTGATGAAATAGGAAGGGTTAGGGCCATACCGATAGTAACAGCTACTACAATTCCCATGAAAAATGGTCTAAGCTCGGTAGCCTTCATAATAAATATGCCTATAGCCTTCATAAAACTTGCCACATAAGGTCCAATCAAATCCCCTACCAAGATTCCTACGATGATGGTGATGCTTGGAGTTATGATAATATCAAGCTTGGTTGATTTTGATACGAGCTTGCCAAATTCAACTCCAAAAATTGTAGCCAAAAATACTCCAACCGGGCCACCTAGCTCGTAGGCTCCAAGACCAACTATGGTAGATGCAAACAAAACTAGATTTGGTGCCTTTAAGCTTACAGCTATGGCAACGGCTATGGCTGCCCCACTGGCAGACTTCGCTAATGGCCAAAGTCTATCGGTAAGATAGGCAATATGTAGGCTTTGACCAAGGCTGTTAAGTATAGTTCCAACCAAAAGAGATGCAAACAAACCAAAGGCCATAGCCCCTAGGGCATCAATAAAATAAGTTCTCCAGGATAAATTTATCCCCTTTTTTCTTAAAAATTCCATTAATTTCCTCCAAAATATATTCATTTAATATTTTAGCACAAAAATTATTCGTTGTATATACAGTGGGGAATATTTTTCATCCAATGCCTAATCCTTATTTGAAAATACTAAATTTAAAATAAGAGGGTTTCTCTACTGACTTTTTCTACTAAATTTTAAGTATATTTTCTTGTAATTTTTAAGGATTTTTGCTGACCCTTAGAATTTTTCCTAAGAGTTAATTACTTGTGTTTGCTTGGGCTTATTTGCCGTCTTTGAGTTTTTTATATTTTTAACAGCTCTTGGAATTTTCATTTTCTTTAAATTTACCTACTCGTATTAAAGCAGTTTTTTTACATCTTTTAATTTTGTTCACGAGCTTGGAATTTTTTCCTAAGAGTTAATTACTTGTGTTTGCTTGGACTCATTTTCCGTCTTTGAGTTTTTTTATATTTTAATAGCTCTTGGAATTTTTATTTTCTTTAGATTTACTTACTCTTGTTTATGAAAGTTTTTCTCATCTGTTAGGATTTTTTATAGATCCTAGTATTTTTTGCCAAATTTTAGTTAGTTTTCCTAATCGACCAAGATGCCTTTTTCTCTTAGCTTTTCTCTTATGTTGGTTTTAGCAAATTCATCTCTTACTCTTATGGTGTGGTAGTGGATACTGTCTGTTAAATTTTTTAGGGGAGTTGCCTTATCTATGGATTTTATGAAGGAGTCCACCCCGTTTCTAGATTTAATATCCAAATTTTTTTTAATCAAGCCATAGGTCTTGTGATTGATAAATACATCGAGGATTTCTCCTCCATTGTCGACTATGGTATTTAGCTCTTCTCCAATCATGAAATCATCATGCTTGCACTTAACTATGAAAGTTAGACAGGCTCCATCTTCAAGCTTGTAGCCCTTGTTGGTCGATATTATATCATAGCCTAGGGCCTTTAGAATGGAGATGTCTTTTACTATTACTTGTCTTGTTACGCCAAAGTCTAGGGCAAGGCTTGTTCCTGATATCGGGTAGGTCTTATCTTGTAATATTCTTATTATTTCTAATTGTCTGTCTTTTATGTCCATATTAACCTCTCTATCACTGTACCCTAAAAATAAATTTGACATTATTTTTATTTGATGTAATATATAATCAACAACATTGATAAGACGAGTAACCCAAGATTATAAAATAAAGAGAATCCTAGTTGGTGCGAATGGAGATTTTATGCTTGAGTGAATAAAGACTTTGAGTTTTGTCGGGGATATTTTGATCTGACAACGGGGCTTGCCCGTTATAGCGAGAGAGTATGATTGTACTTATTGAGTAGTAGGCCGTGAGGTTTACTAAAATTAAGGTGGTAACGCGAATTTTCGTCCTTATTGCTTCCAAATGGAGCAGTAAGGACTTTTATTTTACAATCAAATTTATTTAGAAAGGATTTATTATGAAAAAGATTTTAAGAATGATGCTTGCGATCGTCCTACTTTTCACCCCTTTTTGTAGGGCAAATGCTAGCCAAGAAGACACTTTCAGAGTTGGTATGGAGGTAAACTATGCACCATACAATTTTTCTGAAGTAGACGATAAGAACGGGGGATGTCCTGTGGCCAATTCTCCTGGCGAGTTTGCTAATGGATATGACGTGCAATTTGCTAAGAAAATTGCTGATGGACTCGGCAAAAAACTTGAGATTTATAAAATCGAATGGGATGGTCTGATCCCTGCCCTAACTAGTGGCAAGATCGATGCTATTATTGCAGGTATGAGTCCAACTGAAGAGAGGTTAAAGCAAATTGACTTCTCTGTTCCTTACTACCATGCTTCTATGGTTGTAGTTACCCAAAAGGACTCAAAGTATGTAAATGCTAAATCAATTAATGATTTTGCTGGAGCAAAGATTACCGCTCAGCTTGGTACTTTCCACGTAGCAATGATTGATCAAATGAAGGGTGTTAATAAGCAAGAGCCTATGGATTCCTTCCCTACTATGATTGCAGCTGCTAATGCTGGTACTATTGATGGATATATTTCCGAAGAAGCTGGTGCCCAATCAGCTATAGCTTCCAATCCAAAGCTAACTTATATAAAGTTTGAAGATGGCAAGGGCTTTGAAACTAAGGATGAAGATACAACTGTTGGAGTTGGTATTGCTAAAAATTCTCCACTAACAGACCAAGTCAACAAGATTCTTTCTTCAATGGATATTCCAAAGGAGCAAGAAGAAATCATGGCTAAGATGACCAAGCTTACCGCAAACGAGAAAGAAAGCACTGGTTTTATATCAGAAGTTAAGTCAATTTGGTCTACCTATTCAGGACTTTTCCTAAAGGGTGTTGTTAACACTATGTTTATAGCTGTTGTTTCAACTATTTTAGGTTTCTTGATAGGTTTAATCGTAGCAGTAATAAGAAGACTTGAAGTTAAAAAGACTGATAATGTAATCTCCTACTATTTCCACAAAATTATAAATGCAATTTTGGCAGCTTATGTAGAAATTTTTAGGGGTACCCCAATGATGGTACAGTCTGTAATCATCTTCTATGGACTCAAACAATATTTTGATATAGACTTATCAACTATATTTGCAGCTGTCCTAATTGTATCAATCAACACTGGCGCTTACTTATCAGAAGTCGTTCGTGGTGGTATTAATTCAATTAATAAGGGCCAATTCGAGGCTTGTAAGGCTATAGGAATGACACATTTCCAAACTATGATACATGTTATCCTCCCACAAACCATCCTTACCATCCTCCCATCCCTAGGCAACGAATTTGTTATTAACATAAAGGATACTTCCGTACTTAATGTAATCTCTGTTACAGAATTATTCTTCATGTCTAAATCAGTTGCAGGATCAACCTACCAATATTTCCCAACTTATTTGATAACAGCAGTAATCTACTTTGTCCTAACCTTTACTATTACAAGAATCCTTCTTGTTCTAGAAAAAAGATTTAACGATACTGACTTTATCATGGAATCATCAACAGGAGCAAAAAATGTCTGAGATAATTAGAGTAAATAATTTAGAAAAGAAGTTCGGGGACAATCTAGTCCTCAAGGATATTAATATGGAAGTCGACGAAGGAGAAGTTGTTTCTATTATAGGTTCTTCTGGATCTGGTAAGTCTACCCTCCTCCGTTGTTTAAATCTTTTGGAAAATCCAACTAGTGGAGAAATCCTCTACAGGGGAGAAAATATTCTAGATCATAAGTTCGACCAAAGAAAATATAGGTCAAGAGTTGGCATGGTTTTCCAAAATTTCAACCTCTTCGCCAATAAAACAGTTCTAGAGAATTGTATGCTTGGTCAGATGAAAGTCCTTGGTAGAAACCACAAGGAAGCTGAAGAAATTTCTAGAAAATATCTTGAAAGCGTAAATATGCAAAACTATGTCAATGCTAAGCCTAGCCAAATTTCTGGTGGTCAACAACAAAGAGTAGCCATAGCTCGTGCCCTTTGTATGAATCCGGATGTATTACTTTTTGATGAGCCAACAAGCGCCCTCGACCCAGAAACAGTCGGAGAAGTTCTCGATGTAATGACCAAACTTGCTAAAAGCGGTATGACTATGATAGTTGTAACCCACGAGATGGACTTTGCAAGGGATGTATCAACTAGGGTTTTATTTATGAACAAGGGCATAATCCTAGAAGATGCAAGCCCAGAGAAAATCTTCACTAACCCTGATAACGATAGAACTAAGGAGTTCTTGAAGAGATTCCTCTCTGATAAAGTAGACTAATATAAAGTAAAGAAAAGGGGCTGTTGCAAAAGTCCTGACACAGAAAAAAGGCGAGGAAAGTGAAATCC